>JAYELL010000016.1 GCA_034717495.1 Chloroflexota bacterium
AGATGACCACGGACCGCCGACCACTGACCGCGGTCTGCCGGCAGATGACCACGGACCGCCGACCACTGACCGCGGTCTTCCGGCAGATGACCGCTGACCGCCGACCACTGACCGCGGTCTTCCGGAAGATGACCGCTGACCGCCGACCACTGACCGCGGTCTTCTGGAAGCGGTCTGTCGTCCGTGGTCCGTGGTCTTCTGAAAGCCGTCCAGCTTGCGACACTCGAATAATAGTCGCGACCCTGATAGTTGTCAATGCGAGGGGTTTGCTTTTTACCCACCCCCCGCCCCCTCCCAATCTGGGAGGGGGAGAGGCCCGTGAAGTAGCATCATCGCGACTCTTCTCCCCCGGTTCGGGGAGCCCTTGGCTGTCGCGCTGGGGGCTGCGCACGGGCTGGGGGAGGGGTCATGTCAGGAAGTGCGTCAGTGCCATTCCTTGACGACAGTGAGTAAAAACGTATAATCTGGCGCAATATCCATCATGACCACAGCCGGTGAAACCTATCGCTTCTACAACCAGTCCGAGGGCTATCTCGAGCGCCTGGATGGCGCCGGATGGCGCCCGGAGTATGATGCTGTGCTCGCCGCCCTGAACAACTATCAAGCTCAACCCCATGGACGCGCCCTGGACTACGGATGTGGCGTTGGCGACCTGGCGGCCAGCCTGGCCCGCAGCGGCTACCAGGCCTACGGGGCCGACATCTCTCTGCCCTTTTTGCAGGAAGCGCGGTCGCGTTACCCGGGCCTTTCTTTTGTGGCCCTCGACTCCGGGCCAACCCTGCCCTTTCCTGCCAACAATTTCGCCGCGATTCTCTCCGTCAATACGCTGGAACATGTCGCCCGCCCTGCCCTGAGTCTCAAAGAGCTGGTTCGTGTCCTGGAGCCGGGTGGCCTGCTGGTCATGACCTTTCCAAATCTGCTCTCCCCACTGCGGCCCTTGCGACGTTTTGTGGTGCGGCGTCGGCGAGCCAGATACGGGCCCGAGAGTGGTGAATCCGCTTGCGACTCCTTGCGGCTGGTGTTGAGAAACCTGCGTGTGTTGGCAGCCGTTACCCTGACCCACAGACCTCAGTTTCGGCCCCGCCAGGCCGATTTTGCCAACGCGGAGCAATATCGTCGTCTGGGCTACGGCGCCGATTACGATGCCGTCTGGTTGACAAATCCATCGGATGTAGCCTGGCGATTGCGCCAGCTTGGCATGGAGGTCCTGGCAGTCCGGGGCATTGCGGGAGCCTCCGAGCGCAGCCGGGTAATCAACCAGCTGCGCCGATCCCTGCCATCCCACCTCAGTTCTCCGATCCTGTTGGTCGCCCGCCACCGGAGGTCTGTGTAAATCAGCGGGGAAGCCAGATAAAAACATAACCGCAGATGACGCAGATTTACGCAGATTAGCGCAGATCAATCCAAAAAAGATCAGCGGCAATCTGCGCCGGAGGTCTGCGTAATCCGCCGTGAAATCAGAAAAAAGTCGCTATTCGAAATGATCTTTGCCAATCCCATCCAGTTATGCTATGATCGTTCCCGTTGCGCCGCAGCCGTTATTTGGTTGCGGCGGTAGGTTGCTGCGAACCTGCCAACCTGAAAGAACTGTCATAATTGAGGCAAGTGCTGTTAATAATGTATTCAGAATCATCTGCTAAACTTTCTAGTTGTCGATTGCGAATTACTGAATGGGCAATTGTCAACACTTGCACCTTCGTCCCTGCATAGGTGTGACAGCGGGCAATTAACGGGAGTGGCTCAAGGCAGTAGGAGGGAGCATATCTTGCAGCAAAGGAGTCTAGGTAAATAATATGAAACAGAAACACGTTTTAACGTCGATTGTCGTGCTGATACTTGTGGTGGTTTTAGGAGCTGCTTCAATAGCCAGTGCAGGCATTCAAGCCTTCGACGAAGGTAGACAACCAGACGCAGCGCCGGTGCCCCAGGCGCCAGGCTTTTACCTGGTGGGCGGCAGCAAAAACCTCGATCCCGTCCTCTTCCACCAGGGCGGTGACATGCAGTTCTACTCCTGGGCAGACCTGAACCCGGCCGACGGAGCCTATGATTTCTCCAACCTCAACTATTTCATCGATTCCCACTACTGGCCGCCGGGTCCGGGCCAGCCTGGCAAAAAGGTGGGCATCGCGATCACTGCCTACGATGGTCGCAATGCAACCGGCGTTAACGCCATGCCCCAGTGGGTGCGCAATCTGCCCAACACCACCATCCCCGGCCTCCTCACCGAGGAGATCAACAACGGTGATTTCGAGAAGTCGGGAAATCCCCTCTACGCCTGGGAACATACACCCGATGTGGCCGGCAGCACCGACAACCCCCGCGGCGGCAGCTACAGCGCCAAGATGAATGAAGCAGGGGCGATCAACCAGACTTCCGAATTGCGAAGCTGGACCTTCCGCATCCCGGAGGTCCTCATCCAGGGTGAGCTCAACTTCTACTGGCGTTCAGAGTCAGGGGCCGAAGACCCGGGCGACAACCTGAAGGTAGAGCTGATGGAAGGTGACGACGTGGTCGCTACCATTATGAACGAGAGCAATCCCGGTGACCAGGATTGGCAGGAAAAAATCGCAAGCATTTTGCCCCACGAGGGGCACTGGTCGACTCTGCGCTTCACACTGACCAACGACGGCGATGAACCCTGGACTGTCTTCATCGATGATGTCAGTCTGACCGTTCAGCCCACCTTGCCCAAGATCTGGGATCCGGCCTACCTGGAGCAATATGAGCGTTTCGTGGATGCCCTGGGTCAAGCCTATAAAAACGACGACCGCGTCGATTTCATTGCCATGGGCACCGGCATGTTCGGCGAGACCAGAGCCAGCGACAACATCGATGACCGTGCCACCATAGCGGGCGGCCTGACCGACTCCTGGGCCTGGATCACCACCGTCAATATCATTACCAGCATGTATGTGGACGCCTTCAGCGATGGCAGCCAGTTGAAAAAAGTGCTGCTCCTGCAGAATGCACCTTTCCAGTATGAACGGTGGGAGCGTCCCCAGTTCTCTGATTTCGCGGCGTCCAACGATGTGGGCCTCTCCTACAACGGCCTCTGGCCCGACTACAACTCGGCCGAGACGCTGCAATGGCCCAATGCCGGCAGCGCCTATGGCCAGATGGCCTTTGATCCCATCCTGAAGCATGGCGACGACGTGGCCACCGGCTTCGAGACCTACAACTACATGATCGGCGATGGCAAATGGCCGGGAACCTACCCGCGGCGCGAGGGCAGCGGGGTATCCGATAGCTTCTACTGGGCAACCCTGCAGGCCTTGAGCCTGCATGTCGACTACGTGCGTTTGAGCGGCTATGGCAGACCTCCCTCGACCCGTTGGTACGTCGATTACAACACCAACCAGCCGGTGCCCGCCTACACCGACATCATGGGCTGGGCGGCCCCCTACTTCGGAGCCACCCTGGACGAGAACGACGATCGCTACACGCCGTCGGTGTGGGTAGCCCTGCGCGAGCACATGCAGCCCCTTTGTTATGCCGACAGTTCTTGTCAGGACACCAGCGAGTGGCCCCCCCTGGGCAACTTCGATTTCTGGCTGGAGCAGGATGACTCCGTCGATGGTGGCCAGACGGTTCCGGCCACCTATGTGGAACTGGTGACGTGGGCAAGCGGTGCACAGGGCGCCCCATGGATGGGTCACTGTCCCGACAACCCCGCCACCGGCCCGATCGGATATCCATGTTTCGGCAACGTGACCAATACCAGTCTTCCCGAGACCCGCGAGGCACAGTATATTCGCCGCACCGACCAGGGTTCCGGCAACCCCGCCATGTTCTTCCGTATCGCCGATGGTTACATGGACGACGAGGTATACACGGCTGAAATACAGGTCACCTACTGGGACCGCGGCACCGACCGCTGGCGACTGCAGTATGATTCCACCACCGGCCCCAAATATGCCAGGCCCGTGGGCTCCAGCAATGCCTGGGTGCAGAAGCAGGGCAGCAACCAGTTCCGCACCGTGACCTTCGAGGTCACCGATGCCCGTTTCGGCAACCACCTGACAGATGGCACCGACTTCCTGATCGATTCCCGAAGCAACACCGGTGCCAACGATGGCAACGAGTGGATCCACTTTGTCGATGTAGCCAAGGTCGATGCGACCCAGCCGACGGCCACCAATACACCGACGCGGACGCCGACCCGTACGCCGACTAACACGCCAACCAATACACCGACGCGGACGCCGACGGCTACGCACACACCAACCAATACGCCGACTAACACGCCAACCAATACCCCAACGCGGACGCCGACGGCTACGCACACACCAACCAATACGCCGACGAGCACGCCGACCCATACGCCGGAGCCCACCACCGGCAACATCATGGGTAAGGCCTTCGTCGACGGCAACGGAAACGGCTCTTATGACCCGGGCGAAATGCTGTTGGCCAACATCACCGTACAGCTGAAGAACAGCGGTGGCACCGTGATCAACACGGCGACCACGTCGGCCAGCGGCACCTACAGTTTCTGGAGCGTGCAACCCGGCTCCTATGTGGTGCTGCCGCTGCCTACCGGCACCTACTTCCCGCGGCCGTCGCAGCATGGCGCACAGGTGGTGGCGGGCCAGACGATAACGGTGGACCTTCCCTTCTATACCTACCTGAAGATCTACCTGCCGCTGAGCCTTAAGGGCTCCTGATCGTTGACCTTTTCGCTTTGCGACCGGTTGGTGGAAACCATCACCGGCCGGTCGCAAAGTGTCTCCGTCCCATTCTGAAGAGCCAGTCCATGGCGGCGTGCATCCTCCCGTCCAGTCGCCTTAACAGATTGTCATCTCCAGAGGGAACGCTGTTCATAGAGAATTCATAAAGCCATGCTATCCTATGATCGTGAGAGCAAATCGACGGGAGGCAATCAGGTGTTAGAGACGCAAACACGCATGGCCACTTGGTACGAAGATAGCAGCAGCATCTACCCACAGGCGCTGCAGAAACTCCAGACACGCACGCTGGCCTATGAACGGCTCAAGCGCGCGTTGGATTTTCTGGCGGCTGCGTTCTTTTTGGTGGTCTTTTCCCCATTATTGCTGCTAATTGCAGTCGCCATCAAAATCGATGGTCCTGGGCCAGTCTTGTTTATCCAGCGTCGAACGGGAAGGTATGGACGGCCTTTCAACTTCTTCAAGTTTCGTTCGATGAGCTATAGCAAGAACCACGCGCAGATTCACCGCGAATTCGTGCGCCAATATGCCAACGGCGTGGATAAGGACCAGACCACGAATGGGCTGCACAAGCCTTTCCAGAACGGTCCAACGATCACCAGGGTTGGCAAGTTCCTGCGACAATCCAGCCTCGACGAACTGCCCCAGCTTTGGAACATCCTCCGCGGGGACATGAGCTTCGTCGGCCCCAGAGCCTGGGCAGACTACGAGCTGGAAAACTACAAGGACTGGCACTATCGCCGGCTGGAGGTAACGCCCGGCCTCACCGGCCTGGCCCAGATCAGTGGCCGCAGTGCCCTTTCCTTCGACAATATCATCCGCCTGGACATCGACTATATCGAAAACCGGTCCCTGTGGATGGACTTCAAGATCCTGCTAAAGACCATTCCTGTGGTCCTTACCGGCGCCAACACGGGCTGATCTTCTGGCCCTGACGGTCGATATTGCCCGGCCGCCATTGCCATGTCCCGTTCCGCCGCCCTCCCTGTCTCTCACAAACACTAACAATACCATACCCTGATGGAGCGTTTCAGTTACTGGCACTGTCTGGTGCTGGGGCAAGGAAATTATCAGCGATGATCTGCGCCGGAGGTCTGTGTAGATCAGCGGTGAAATCAGAAAAGATTACAACCGCAGCGCAGTCCTGAGCAGTGTCCCGAGGGGTGTAGTCGAAGGGATGATGCTGATGATGAACTCGATGAACTGGAAACGCACATTGGTGGCGCTCATGGTCCTGGCCATGGTCGTCACACACGGATTGACCGGTCCGGACAGCCGCTCCTCCCGGAGGCCTCTGCAAATACCGGGCGACGCACAGCCTGATTTTTACCTGCACCTGCCGATCTTGCTTCAGCCCTGATCGGCTATCGGCGCACCTGCCGCTCCCCGGGCATGGATGGCGCCCAATCGGTTTGGGGGGAGACGCCCTGGCCTGCCTGGAGGGGATTCTACCGCACCCAGGGCGTCCCAACAGACCCGTCGCCGGCCGCTGGCGACGGGTCTGTTCACGGTTGGAAAAATGGGCAGCACAACGCTTTGATGGTAAACTTACAAGTTGTACCTGACACGATCTGGTCCTGTCACTGATGAAGATTGCGGGATCAAGTTGTTTGGCCTGTGATGACAAAGAACCTGATGACAAGAATCCACCCAACCGCAGAAGTGTCCGGAAGTGCGCAGATTGGCGATGGTACCCAGATATGGCACCATTCGCAGATTCGCGAAGGGGCGACGGTGGGCCGGGAATGCATCCTGGGCAAGGGTGTCTACGTTGACTTCGGCGTGCAGATCGGTGATCGCTGCAAGCTGCAGAATGGCGTGTTTGCCTACCACGGCGCCACCATCGAGGATGGTGTGTTCATTGGACCCGGGGCGATCCTGACCAATGATCGTTGCCCCCGCGCCATCAATCCCAGGGGTAGTCTACAGACCGATGCAGATTGGCAGCTCGGAAAAATCACCGTCAAACGGGGCGCATCGCTGGGCGCCGGCACGATCGTGCTGCCCGATCTGATCATCGGCCAATTTGCCATGACCGGGGCAGGAGCAGTGGTCACCCGCAGCGTGCCCGACCACGGACTGGTCATCGGCAACCCGGCCAGGTTGGTCGCTTACGTTTGCAGGTGCGGTCGTCGCTTGAATCCCGTCGATTCCGGGCAAGACCAGGATCACTTTGTTTGCACGCATTGCCACGAAAACTTCAGGTTGAATCCGCTTCCCCAGCAAGGAGACATCGATTGAACAGACAGATCCGCACAGGAGTCATCGGTGTTGGCAACATGGGCCAACACCATGCCCGAATCTATGCCTCGACGCCGGAAAGCCATCTGGTTGGCGTTGCCGACAGCAACGAAGACCGGGCAGCGCGGATAGCGGCTCGCTATGAAGTACCCGTGTATGCCGACTATCGAGACCTTCTGGATCAGGTTGACGCTGTGACCATCGCAGCGCCCACTACCCTTCATTACGACGTCGGCCTGGCCTGCATCGAACGTGGTGTGCACATCCTGATGGAAAAGCCGCTGACCGCGACCATCGACGAGGCGGTGGACCTGGCCGAACGGGCAAAGGAATCTGACCTGGTCCTGCAGGTAGGACATGTCGAGCGCTTCAATCCCACCTTCGTTCAGCTGGCCAGGGTGCTGACCGAACACGAGATCCTGTCGATCGAGGCCAGACGCCTGAGTCCTTTCGCCACCCGGGCCGCTGACGTGAGCGTTGTCTACGATCTCATGGTCCACGACCTTGACCTGATTCTAACCGTGATCGACGCTCCTCTGGCAAACGTACAGGCAGTCGGTGGTCAGGTTCGCTCTCCCCAGCCCGATCACGCGATGGCATTGCTCAACTTCGCCTCAGGCCAGGTTGCCAGCGTTTCCGCCAGCAAAGTCACACAGCACAAGGTGAGACAGATGGAAGTTACCTGTGCCGAGGCCTTTATTGTGGCCGACTTTCTGACGCGAACCGTGATGATCCACCGCCAGTCTGCCGCCAACTACTTCGCCCATCAGGGTGAGGTGCTCTACAGACAGGAAGGACTGATCGAGCAGGTTTACGTGCCACAGATCGAGCCCCTTTATGCCGAGCTGAATCATTTCCTGGGCTGTATCGAGAACAACAGCCAGCCGCTGGTTGGCAGCGATGAAGCCATCCGCGTCATGCGGGTCGCCGAACAGATCGAAAAACATATCATAAATGGCCTGGAGGCCATAGAAATGAGCGCTACGGACCTATAGCGCCCACCATCTCCCCTACCATGATTCCACTCAAGCTACGCCTTCACAACTTCATGTGCTACCGCGATCCGGACCCGCTGGACTTCAGCGGGCTCCACCTGGCATGCCTGTCGGGCAACAATGGGCACGGCAAGTCGGCTCTCCTGGATGCCATCACCTGGGTGTTATGGGGAAAAGCCCGCTCCAACCAGCCCGACGCTCTCATCCACCTGGGCCAGAAAGAGATGCAGGTAGACTATGAATTTGCCCTGGGAGACAACCGCTACCGCGTTGTGAGAAGCCGCGAACTGCGGGGGAAAACTGGCAAGAGCGACCTCCAGCTGCAGGTCTGGGTAGCCGACAAAGAAGAATACAGAGCTATCACAGAACCAACCATCCGCCAGACGGAACAGCGCATCGTCGATTTATTGCGCATGGATTACGATACCTTCATCAACTCAGCCTTTCTGGTCCAGGGCCGGGCAGATGAATTCACCGTCAAACCACCGGGACAACGCAAGCAGATCCTGGCAGATATACTTGGTCTGGACATCTATGATGACTACGAAAACCGGGCCAAAGATCGTGTTCGCCAGTACAAGGATGAAGCCTCGCGTCTGGACGCGCAGATTGCAGCCATCGATGAGGAGGGTGCTCACGAAGCGCAATACCAGAGTGAGTTGCAGCAGGCTCAGGGCGAGGCTCTGAATTTCAGCGAGATGTTGCGTGAGGCCGAAAAGAGACAAAAGGATCTGCATAACCGGCGCCAGGAACTACTGGCGGACCAGAAGACACTCGCCGATCTTCAGTCTCGTCTGCAACACGGCGAACGGGAACTGAACGAGATTGAAGACCAGCTTGAGGTTGCCAACAATCGTTTAGTGGCCGATCAGAACCTGACTGCCAGGGCAGCCGAAATCGAAGCGGGCTACGAAACGCTGCAATCCCTCAGGAAGGCCGATCAGGGCTGGAACAAAAAACTGGGGCGCCAGGTTGACCTTCAGGGCCAACAGAGTCAGTTAGAGCGGGAGATTGACACGGTGCGCGGTCGATTGGAGGGAGACCAGCGAGTCCTTCGTGCCCGAGCAACACAACTGGAGGAACAGGCTGAACAAGAATCCACTCTCGAAGAACAACTCAAAGAAACCCGGGCCGAATTGACCAGGCTTACCGACCTGGATGCGCAAAAGACCCAGGTTCAAGCTGAAATCCAACAGCTCAGGGAAGAACTGGCAGGACGGCAGAACGAAAATAAACAACTACGTGTTGAGATGGACGATGTCAAGGAGAAGCTGGACATCCTGGCCGAGGCGGGTGCGTCATGCCCCATCTGCAGCCAGCCTCTGGGAGCCGGGGAACGGGAGAAGGTACTCGCCGACTACCAGAGCCAGGGAGATACCCTCGGTGACCGGCATCGCAGTAATCAAGCTCGCATTCAAGAGATCAAGAACCAGGTCGAGGAGGGTAATAAACAGGTCGGGGAATTTGATCAGGCCCTGAAACTGAGAGAGCGCTGGCGGCGCCAGGAGGGTCAAATCGAGAATAATTTGGCCCAGGCGCAACAGGCTCGTGCAGATGTGGCAGATACCCGGCAAAAGCTGGAGGCAGTCACAACTCAGCTCGATTCGGGCCGCTATGCCGAAGAGTCCCAAATGGCGCTCGCCGCTGTGTTGGAGGAGTTGGCGCTTCTGGGATATGATCCCGGCGCCCACGACCAGGTGCGCGCCGACCTGATAGAGTATGGAGCTTTCGAGGATCGTTACCAACAGCTCCGGGCAGCCCAGAAACGCCTTGATGATCTCACCGAACAGATTGGCCGATTGAGGGATCAGCACTCTCGCTGGAAAGGGGTACTTGGCGACGACAGGGCGAAACGCGGGCAGCTCCAGAAAGCGGTCGGCGATCTGCCCGAAGTGGACAAAAAGCTGCGTACATGCACCCGGGAGGTCGATCAGTTGGCAGCCAACGAGCGCAACGCCCGGCTAAGACTCGGGGCCGCTCAACAGCGACTCGATGCCTGCCGCAAGCTCGCCGGTCAGCGCAAAGAACTGGCAGGGCAACTGCAGCATATCCTCGACCAGCAAGTGCTCTACGAGGAACTGCAGGCCGCTTTTGGAAAGAAGGGTCTGCAGGCCATGATCATCGAGGCCGCCATTCCTGAGATCGAGATGGAAGCCAATCGCCTGCTCAATCGCATGACCGACGGGCGCATGGCAGTCCGCATGGAGACCCAACGCGAAACCAAAAGCACTCAGGAATTGCGCGAAACCCTGGATATTATCTTGAGCGATGAATTGGGCAGCAGGGACTACAGTCTCTACTCCGGCGGAGAGGCTTACCGGGCCAACTTCGCCATTCGCATCGCCCTTAGCAAGCTCCTGGCCCGGCGTGCCGGCGCCCGGTTGCAAACATTGATCATCGACGAGGGCTTCGGCACCCAGGATGCCCAGGGACGGGAACGGCTGGTCCAGGCCATCACATCGATTCAGGATGATTTCGAGCGGATCCTGGTCATCACCCACATCGACGAGTTGAAGGATCAGTTCCCCACTCGTATCGATGTCCAGAAAACAGAAGAAGGATCGCAGATTTTCCTTAACTGACATGAGTTCCCGCGACTATCACGTTAAAGAGCTTAACATCGCCCAAAACCCCGACGATCCGCGCCACGTCATGCCGATCATTGGTCCTGACCACTGGCGCATCCTGGATGTGGGCTGTGGGGCCGGCCAGACACTGATCGCCAGCAATCTCAATCCGGATGTTGTGGCTACCGGCATCGACATCGATTTCGAGGCCCTGGCGTTGGGCCGCGAACTGAGCGCTGCGGTGGCCTTCGTCGCGGGCGAGGCGGAGAAGTTGCCCTTCGCGGATGCCAGTTTCGATCTGGTGTTGGCCCGGGTCGTTCTGCCGTTGACCCACATTCCCCACACGATCGGGGAAATCTCGCGGGTTGTCGGACCGGGGGGCGACATCTGGTTGGTCCTGCATCCCATCTCTCGCACCCTGCAGAACCTGTGGGATAGCCTGCGCCAGCACCGACTCAAGAACGCTATCTATCGCCTCTACGTGCTGGCCAATGGACTGCTGTTCGAAGCGACGGGGCAGCTTTTCCCCTTTCCGCTGAACGGCCACTACGAGTCGTTTCAGACCTGCTCATCGATTACCCGGCAGCTACAGCAGGCTGGCTTCGGCAATATTGAAATCGATCAAACTGATCACTTTGTCGTCACAGCAACGAAATTGTAGCTGGATTCGAACGTACCCGCCATGACCGAATCGGTTGCCCAAAGCGTCGAAACTGCCCTCGCCAATGCCAGGATCCGGGCCTGTCCCCTCTGCGCTGATCAAGCGAGTTCGCCCGTCTGGTTTCGTGCCACCGGGTCCCCGGTAGCCGTCGATTATTCAACTGCCGACCTCGACAGCGCCGGCTGGCGTATCGTCCGGTGTAACTCCTGTGGGCTGCTCAGGGTAGATCCGATGCCCCGAGAAAAGGATTTACCTGCTCTATACGATGAAAGTTATTACAACGAAGGCACGCTGGCGGGCGGCATTCACAGCGGTGGCATGAGTGGTCACCTGGAAGTTTATAGCAGCCCCGGGCGCCGGCAGGCATCTCTGAGATGGCACGGGAAAACGGTAGGGCACCTGACCCGCCACGGTGACCTGGACCGCACTGCCGCGATCCGCCTGTTGGACGTGGGATGTGGCGCCGGCTATTTTTTGGATGCTGCCCGGCAGGCCGGGTGGGATGTCCAGGGCGTTGAACTAAGCGTCGCATCTGTCCAGGTTGGCCGGCAAGAGCTGGGGTTGAATATCATCCAGGGCACCCTTGAGCGGGCAGATCTGCCCAATGATTGTTTTGATGTGGTGACCATGTTCGAAGTCTTGGAGCATATGGTTGCGCCCGGCCGGGCCCTGGCCGAGGCTCACCGCATCCTCAAGCCTGAGGGCCTGCTCGCGATCCAGGTCCCCAATGATGTCGAGTCCTACCGCAACGGCCTTTTTGGAAAGGACAACCGCTGGTGGATCATTCCACCACTCCATCTGTATTTCTTTTCGGCAGGGACCCTCACCCGCTGGTTGAACGACACAGGCTTTCAGGTGGTTTATGTGGGTACCAATGGTGGAATAGGCACGGACGCCCTGACCTTGATGAAGTCGCACGGGCGTCGCCCAGGCCGGTTGTTGACTGCCGGATTGCGACGGCTGCCCGCGCCGCTGGATTGGCTGATCGAACGGATGGGCCGTCACACAGAGCTCACAGTTTATGCCCGGAAGGTGCGCTGAGATGGGGATCGACAGACCGGTGAGCCGGCAAGAAAACCTGCAGGGTCTGCTGAGAAAACATGGCAAATACCTGGCCGTCGTGCTGATCGTCACTGCCATCATGTTGTTCCTCTGGGGTCAGGTGGACTGGCATACACCTCCCTGGGACACCTCCGACGGCTTCAACTACCGCAGGGTAGCACAGGCAGCGCCCGGTTTCTCGGACCAGGTGCCGGCGCCCTTCCGTTTTCGCCTGCTGGGAACCTACACCCTGGGCCTGCTACCGGTCGATACGATCAGCGGATTCTACCTGCTCAACTATGGGCTCTTCTTCTTGCTTGTGGTTTTGCTCTATGCCTTTCTGTGTTATGTCGGCATCATCCCACCGGTAGCAGCCTTTGCCACTATCCTCTTCACCTTTAACAAGCACCTGTTTGGCGTCACTACCTGGCTGGTCTTCCACACCAATGACACGATTGCATTGATCTCGCTGCTCATCATCTTCTGGGCAATGTTTGAACGTCGCTGGATTCTTTTCGGCGTGGTTCTCTTTTTGAGTGCTGTAGCCCGGGAGACCTGGATTATCGTGCCACCTACGGCCTTGCTCTACCTGTGGGAAAGAAATGACCTGCGCAGCGACGGATGGAAAGTAATCGCCGCCACGATTCCCGCCCTGTTGATCACCGCAGCAATCCGGGCCGGGTTGACAGCAGATGTTCCTGGCAGCATCGGGTTGATTGGCGCCATCGAGCGCTACGCACCGAAGGTGTTCGAGCCAGCCTTCTGGGTTCGCCAGTGGGGCAATACCTTGATTCCCCTGACCTTGCTGCCCGTTGTTTTCCTGCGTACTACCGTGGCCTTCTTCAAGCGCAACACCTACATGATCGGCTACCTGTTGATCGTTTTTCTAACCAGCCTGCTGGGCTCCTCCAACGAACGCCTGATGGCGCCAGCCTTTCTCTCCTTCTACTGGCTGTTGGCTCTGATCATTCAGGACAACATCTACCCCAGTAAGTTGATGTTGCTGATCATCGGAGCCGCCTCCTTCGCGACCAGTCTGCACTACCGCCAGGCTCGTTTCCCCATTCTCAGCCGCGAGGATACCATCGTCGTTTCATTGATAGCGCTGGCTGCCGTCACCATTGCTGCCATCATCTTCAAGTTTGCATCGCCGAAGAAGGGGCAGCCAACAGCCAGCCCATCGAGCGTTTCTCCCTGATCGACGCGCGGGAGGTCATTTATCCATCTGTTTAGCCCCTTGGCAGCAAAAAACGCCGTGGTGACCTTTCACCAGGTGCCATCGGCGACATGGTTCCGTAACACCCTCCAGACCATCGGCCGCCTGTTTCGTTTTGCCAACGTGGACGAAGTGGACGCCTTTCTTCATGGCGATCATCCATTGCGAAGCAGTTGCCTCGTAAGTTTCGACGATGGGGACCGAAGCTTCCGCGATGTTGCCCTGCCGGTGCTGCAGGAACTGAGCATCCCTGCTCTCCTTTTTGTTTCGCCTGCAATCCTGGCGGCCAACTCAGGTTATTGGTTCCAGGAGCTTGGCGAGTTGCGCCGCCGGCTGGACGCTGCAACCATCCGAAGGACCATGGCTGAGCAGCTTGACATCCGCTACGACGCAGTGACTGGCTTCGCGATCAATTCCCTGGCCAAGCAAATGCCTCTGGCCGACCTGAGGCAGGTCATCGAGGCGCTTCAGGGTCAATCGACCGTGACGGGATCGACAACAGACAACTTATCCCTGGACGAGGTACGGGACCTGAGTCAGTTGGACCTGATCACCATCGGCGCGCATACGATGCATCATGCGATTCTGCGCAATGAATCAAGGGAGATAGCCACACGAGAGATCGACGACTCGATTGATACCCTGGCGGAACTGACGGGTCAACCTATCAGAACCTTCGCATATCCCAACGGTGTTCCCGGAGTGGATTTCAGCGATCGGGAACAGCGGGCGCTACGCGAAAAGGGAGTCACCCTGGCTTTTGCTACACACAGCGGGTTTTTGGGACCAAAAACGGACCCATTGGCTATCCCCCGGATAGCCATGTCGGCAACTCCGGCCGACACTGGCTCGAAAGTCATGGGGAAACTGCTGTTAGCGCCATTCTGGGACAAGCTGAGGAATCAGCGGGAACTGGAGCAGCGCCGGAGAATCGCGGTGTTACTTGCGGAGCAAGGGCAACCTCAATAGGAGCATGTCATCCCCGCGGAAGCGGGGATCCAGGAGCCAATGACCGTTCCTGGACTCCCGCGTTCGCGAGGATGACAGCGGGAGTGGCGTCACCGGGCAGTGGTAGATCTTTCATCCTCTAATTCGGTCTTTTCCAGAAGCAGCGGCAACTCAGAAAGGTTGGAGATTTCGTAGTCGATCGGCAGCCCGGCGGGCGCTGGCTTGCCACTGGCGTTGAACCAACAGGTGTCGATTCCGTAGCCGACAGCGCCTGCCATATCAGAGGTGGTGCTGTCGCCGATCATCAACACCTCTGCCCGGTCTGGATTTCCCATTAACTGAAAGGCTATGTCGAAGATGCGGCCATCGGGTTTGCTCACACCTACCTCGTCGGAGATAACAATCCCTTCAAAGTAGTCCTTCAAAGTCGAGCGAGCCAACCGCTCCCGTTGAACTTCTTTGAGACCGTTCGTCAACAGAAACAGCCGATACCGGTCATGCAGACGCCTGATGGTTTCTTCTGCGCCATCGATGAGCGTGGCCTGTTGAGCCAGGCACCACAGGTAGGTTGTGCCAAAAGCGAGCGGATCAAACGAAACGCCTATTGCATCGAAAAAACGGGCAAAGCGCTGCGACTTGATGGCCTGCGAGGTGATTTCCCCCCGTTCGAATTCCTGCCAGATCTCTCCGTTGATGGTTCGGTAGGCATTCAGATAAACTGGCTCGAAGGGCATACCACTTTCGTCGAAGGCCAGGCGAAGCGCCGTCGACTCGGCGCGATCGTAGTCAAACAGGGTACCGTCGATGTCAAAAAGAAGCCAGGTGTAGGTCATAGTGAAATGAGAAAACCGGGACCGGATCAACTCCTGACCCCGACAGAGCGGCCAACAATCACGCCGCCAGGGTGGAGATATCGCCCTCGTCCTTACCCAACGCCCTTGCTTTGAGAACGCGGCGCATAATCTTTCCGGAACGGGTCTTGGGCAGCTCATCCACGAACTCGATTTTGGCCGGTACGGTGATCGGGCCAGTCTCGTGGCGCACGTGTTGCTTCAACTCGTCAACCAGCCGATCGCTTCCCTCGTAACCCTGCCGCAAGATACAATAGGCCCAGATCACATTGCCCCGCAGTTCATCGGGCATGCCGATGCAGGCCGCTTCAGCCACTGCTTCATGGCTGACCAGCGCGCTCTCGATCTCGGCCGTGCCCAGGCGATAGCCACTGACCTTGATGACATCGTCGATGCGGCCAATTATCCAGATATAGCCATCTTCATCCTTGCGGGCCGAGTCGCCAGTCAGATAGTAACCCTTGTCCTTGAATCGCTCCCAGTACTGCGAAACATAACGCTCGGGATCACGATAGACCGTGCGCGCCATGCCAGGCCAGGGTTGTTTGACCACCAGGTAGCCATCCTCGTTGGCTTTTACCGGTTCTCCCTCCTCGTCCACCACATCCACCTCGATTCCTGGAAAAGGCCGGGTAGCCGATCCAGGCTTCAGTGCCACCGAGGGCAAGGGGGTGATCATGAAACCGCCCGTCTCGGTCTGCCACCAGGTGTCCATGATGGGACAATCCTCATCGCCGATAACCCGGTGATACCAGCGCCAGGCCTCGGGGTTGATCGGTTCGCCTACACTTCCCAGTAACCTCAAGCTGCTGAGGTCATGGCGTTTGGGCCAGGCATCGCCAAAACGCATCAGGCCCCGAATGGCGGTGGGCGCCGTATAGAGTAGGGTAATGCCATAGTTTTCGATCATCTTCCACCAGCGATTGGGGTAAGGGAAGGTGGGTGCACCCTCGTACATGAAGCTGGTAGCGCCCAGAATCAACGGCCCGTAGACGATATAGCTGTGGCCAGTAATCCAACCTGGATCAGCCGCACACCACCAGCGATCCTCCTCCTTGATATCAAAGACCCATTCGAGTGTGGTGCTGGTAAATACCTGATAGCCACCGTGGGTGTGCACCAGGCCCTTGGGCTTGCCTGTGGTACCCGAAGTGTAGAGGATAAACAAAGGGTCCTCCGCATCCATGACCTCCGTCTCGGCCCTGGAAGAAGCTATGGGCAGTGCGGAAAGATCGTGATACCAGTAATCGCGGCCAGCTTCCATGTACACATCCTGCCCGGTTCGCTTGACCACGATCACGTGTTCTACCACGGGAGAGCGACGGATGGCTTCGTCGGCAATCTCTTTCAGTTCAACGATCTTGCCCCGCAACCAGGCACCATCTGTTGTAATCAACACGCGACTCTGGGCGTCCTCGATGCGGTCCGCCAGGGCTTGCTCGCTGAACCCACCATATACCACCGAATGCACGGCGCCGATCTTGGCACATGCCAACATGGCCATAGGCAGCTCTGGCACACGGCCCATGTAGATCGTAACCCGATCACCTTTTTGTACACCCATGCTGCGCAGTATGTTAGCAAAACGATTGACTTCCTGCCAGAGACGGTAGTAACTGAACGATTGCTGGTCGCCAGGCTCCCCTTCCCAGATCAGGGCGATCTTATTTTTGCGCCAGGTCTCGACGTGACGATCGAGCGCATTAAAGACGATATTGGTCTGGGCGCCGGGAAACCACTGGAAAAAAGGGGCGTTGGAGCTATCCAGAATTCGATCCGGTGGCTCGTACCAGTCCAGCGTCTGGGCCCGTTCCTGCCAAAAGGCCTCGGGATCTGCCACCGCCCGGGCGTATACCTCCTCATAATCCTTCACATGAGCCTGCGCCACAACGTCTGGTGGGGGCTCGTAGACTTCGTGCTCGGCAGCCAGGATGTCAGCTTTGCGATCCATGCAGGTTCTCCTTTAATGAGTAACTGGAGTTAGGCAGGTAACAATATGTTTAGAGGACGGCGGACGACAGACCGCAGACCGCGGACGGCGGATGGTGATCGGTATTCGGTATTCGGATTACGGGTTACCGCTGTTGCGTAACATCAGTGAGTAAACTGTGATTCCTCTGAAAAAGGTCGATACAAAAACAATAGATTATTCGTGCAGGTGGGGATCAAAGCAAGCGCAATTGTAGCACCATCGGGCGAGGACTGTCAAACCAAAAGGAATTTTACGAGCTTGACGGCAGCATTCTGTCCGGATCGTCCAGGCAATCGGTCAGAAACTGTCGCATTTCCTCCAAGCTGCCAAAGGTCCACCTTTGTCCAGACTGGATATGTTCGATTTCACCGCACCAGGCGTCGGAATCGTTGCTTTTGGCCTCATCCTCGCTCCAGAAGCGCACCAGGAGGGAAGCGTAGCGGTTGATTGGGGACATGGTATCCTCTGTTGGGGTGGCATTCGTCCCACGCGAACTCTGCCCCAGTGTACCACAGCCATGTCCACAAAGTGTCTACAACGAAAAAATCGGCCAGGCTGGCGTGTAGACACTGCGATCTAATGATCAGTGAATAATTGTCAACGATCAATGGCCAACGTTTCTTCACCCAGGCTTCGGCTGGTTCAGGCGGTCAAAAAGGTCTCGCACTGTTGAGTGGGAAACCCAGGCTTGATGGGCGTCCGGCAAAAGCGCCATGGCTTTGTTCACCTGCACAAGCGCTTCCTCCCGCTCTCCCAGGTCAAGATGGGTCAATCCGGCCTCGATGCGGGCCCACATTGCCTCGCTTGGCAACGCAAATTGTTCCGCAACCTCGATCCCTTCATACGCGTGCTCCCGGGCATTTTCCAGATCACCACCGAGTCGATTAGCCGCCGAAAGCGCTGTCAGTAACAGGGCAATGTTCTCGGGACACCGGCAGGCCTCAGCCACGGCGAGACCGCGACAAAGCAGGTCAACGGCATCTTCCAGAGCCCCCTGTGCCGTCGAAACGAGCCCCAATCCAGCCAGCGCGCGCGATATCCCCCGGTCATGCCGAACGGCCTGGGCAGTCTCAAGAGCAGCGTTCATCGACCCTTTCGCCTTAGCCAGGCTTCCCTGACGGTAAAATGCGAAGCCCAGGCCTAACAGTGCTGCACTAACCTCGTGTCTGCTGGGCAGGGAACGGTGAATTGCCAGAGAGTGTTCAAAAGATCGAACGGCTTCCCTGAACTCTGCCCGGTACAATAACCCAAATCCCTGGATGCATAATCCGTGAGCCTCGACGGGCCGCGCACCGATTCGGCGAGCCAGCGCCATGCCATCGGCAACGTGGCGATCGAACTCCCGAAACCTGTTGAGTTTGAGAAGGCCGAGGCCCAGATCCAACTGCGCCAGGGCGATCCGATCGGCAGCTCCCTGTTCCCGCTGAATGTGCAGCGCCTCTTCATGGCATTCAACCGCCATTTCGAAACTGGAGAGGTGGAAGTAAACATGACCCCGGACGCGCAGGATACGTCCCCGAGCGGCCTGGTCCGGACTGTCGCCAAGGGCTGCCAGTGCAGTCTCCGCAGTCTCCAGGGAAGCCAGGGCTTGTTCAGGTTGCCCGAGAAGCAGGTGAGCAAAGCCCATCTGGGCATGCAGACGGGAACTGGCCTTGGAGTCCTCCAGCGAGACTGCGACTGCCAATCCTTCCTGCGCTGCAGCAATCGCATCCACGTACCGCCCGTCCAGGTTCAAATAACGCACCTGATCAACAGACGATTGCAGAAGCAATGGATCGTTACCGGCTCTCCTTGCCAGTTGAACCAGGGCCAACAGATCGGCGTCACGCTGCGATCGTTTCCCCCTCAGGTAGCGCAGATTGGCTCGACGACTGAAGACATCCCCGCGGAGAGAACAGTAATGGACATCTGAGCAGTCGGGATCCAGAATATCCAAAGCAGATAACATCTGGCCGAGGTGGCCCTCAGCTTTCTCCCAGGCGAACAGTCCCGATGCCGCCGTGGCAGCCAGGTCGTGATATTGCAATGCTTTCTTTGGTCTGCCGCCAATCGCAAAGTGGTGGGCCAGCGATCCAGGCGTTCCCAGATCCAGACGCTCCAGTGCCCTGCCGGCTCGACGATGCAACAACTGGCGTCGCATGGGACTCAGATTGGCTTCCACAGCCCGTCGAACGAGGTCGTGCTGAAAACGATAGTGAGTATCCTGCTCAATGAACAGTTGGCGAGCGACCAGCTCGTCGAGCCCATCCATGGTCTCCATCTCTCTTCGGCCGGCCGTCGCACGCAAGATATCGAATCCGAAGGCGGCACCCAGAACTGCGCCCGCCTCGATGATCTGACGGGCGATGGGACGCAAGCGACTCAACCGGGCAGCCACGGCCCGTTGCACTGTCTGATTGAGAGGCAACAGCAACTGCTTCTCAGGCTCCTGATCCAGATCAGAAGACTCGAGCATCGAACGCAAAGTTTCAAGCAAAAAGAAGGGGTTGCCACCGGTCGCATCATGCAGTCTTTCGGCCAGCCCGGGCCTTGCCGAAAGATGCCTGCCGCAAGCATGTAGAAGCTCCTGAATCGACGCCGCGTCGATTCCTTCGAGATGGAGTTCCAGCAGATCTGTCTGGCGCGCAAGGCTCCGTCGAAATTCGGCAAGGCGGCTGGACTCCTCGCTGCGATAGGCGCCCACCAGCAGAACTGGCTTGGAGCGGGCACAATCTGCTACATAGGTCAGCCACGCCAGAGTTGCGCCATCGGACCATTGCAGGTTGTCCATACATAGAATCAACACGCCGTCATCGGAGATCATGCCCAGCGCAAGGTGGCAGAGAGCTTCGAACAGCCGGGTGCGAGCTTCCTCGGGCTGGACAGGCAGCGGCGGCGGCAGGTCTGGCCTTGCAGTACCTAAATCGGGCAGCAGCCTGGCCGCCTCCGCGAGCCAGATAACGGGGACACGGTGCAAGACATCAGACAGATCGCCGGCGGATCGCAACGCCTGGACCACAGGATGATAGGGCAAGTCAAGATTGCCTTTCTGAGAGACTGCCATCAGAACAAGCGCGGGATCAGGCAGGCTGGACGCAAATTCCTGCATCAGTCGTGTCTTGCCAATGCCAGCCTGTCCAGAGATCAATACCAGTCCCCCATCCCCCTGGCGGGCTCGCGTAAAAGCCTCCCGCATCTCTTCAAGGACACCGTTGCGACCGACCATGGGCAACTGAAGGCCGGGCGGAGTCACCCATGCCCTGTCGGATGGCACTTCCCGGTCGACGATGGTTTCGCGTCCCAGCACGGTTAGATAAACCGAGCGTGTTTCCGGCAGTGGCCGGACGCCCAACTCCCGCTCCAGAGTCGCGACACAGGCTTCATATTGGCGCATCGCAGCCTGCCGATCCCCACGCGCTGCATACAGAGTCATCAGATTCCGGTGCATTTGCTCGGACATCGCATCCATTACCAGATAACGCTGGGCAAGATCGATGGCCCTATCCAGTTGCTGTCGTTGGGTGCATTGCTCGACCAGCGCTGAAAGGGCAGTGAGGTAGCGCTGCTCCCAGTAGCGCTGTTCGCCAAGCATCCACGCTTCGTATTCGGGGCTTTCGGGAAGCGCAAATCCGGACAAAAAACTGCCGCGATAGAGCAGAATAGCTTGGTCGAGAGAGGAAACCTCTCCTGCCACATTGCCCTCTCGATAGCAGCGTTCAAAGGCGATCGTATCGGACCAGATGCGGCGACGGTCAAGGCTGATATCTTCGCCGTCAGAAATGAGCATATCCGGGTGGGGAAGCGCAGTGCGAAGCAGGGAGAGGACACGGCTAAGATTGCGCCGGGCATTGTGTTCAGGGATGTCGGACCAAAAGAGAAAACAGATGGTTTCCCTGGGAGCCAGCTCCATGCGGGTGGCGAGGCGATACAGCAGCGCGCGTGCCTGCCGCCGTGGAATGTTGAAACGCCTGTCATCCCAATGGATTTGAGGGGGCCCCAGCAAATATAGTCGTAAGGGCATGATCGTCCTGGCGGTTGCCCTGAACCTGAAACGATGAGCTGCCATCCTTCGATAGTCTCATTGTATCACATCTTGTGCCAGATTTCTACAGGTTGTTCGAATCCTTCAGATGTACACTCCCCGCTGGCGGGGGATGCCCCGCCAGGTAGCTGGCCGCGATCACCTAAACCGTCTGCTCAAATTTGCGCAGATATCGAATCAGGCCCGGCACCTCCATGAAGGAAGGCACGGCGACCTCATAGCGGGCGATCGCGTCAGCATCCGCGCCATCGGCCGCCGCCTGTTCAGCAACCCAGTGGGCGAAGCTCTCGCCGATCGCCTCGACAGAAAAGCCTTCCTGCAGGCCCTGGCGGACGAAGTCCACGTAGATATCCAGCAGTTGTCCAACGGCATCGAGGTGTTCGATGGGGTCACTGGTCTGCGCCACGGGGCCGAAATGGGTTGGCAACAATCGATCGGGCTGAAGTTCCTGCAGGCGAAAAAGACTGCCCTTCCAGGCTGGGATATCGATCTCCGGAGGTGGGGTCGGCAAACGCAGGTGGGTCTGGCCCGGAAGGCGCACACCGGCAACATCACCGGTGAAACAGAGCCCGTCCAGCAGGTAGGACATATGGTGGTAGGCATGACCCGGGGTATCGACGGCCGCCAGCCGCAGGCCGGCTGCCTCGATGACATCGCCGTCCTGCAGGGCATGAACCTGGCCGGCCGGTACGGCGATGGTCTCACCCCACAGGGGATCCATCAGGTCGCCGTAGATGCGGCTGGCGGAAGCAAGCAGCCGGCTGGGGTCGGCCAGATGCCGCGCGCCAACATGATGCACGTGGACCGTCGCGCCCGACTCTCGAGCGACCCAGCCGGCGGCACCCGCGTGATCCAGGTGGATATGGGTGACCAGCACGTGGCTAATCTGGGCCAACTCGATGCCAAGAAGGTTGAGTTTCACCTTGAGATTCTGGAAGGTGGAGGCAGGACCGGTTTCGATCAAAACGAAACCAGCAGGCCCACGTACAAGATAACTGGCGATAACCTCTGAGGTATCCTGAAAATCGAGATCAAGAACATCAAGCATAGTGTAGAAGACTCCCTGGTTTAGGATCGGAACAGCCAGAACATTCTGCCCCATGAAGAGGGAAAAGTCAATGCCATCGAAGACCTTGCAGGGGAAACGAAAAAATGAAAAAGGGACCTGCCGGCAAATATTCCACCAGGTCCCTGCAGTTGGCGCTATCAGTAACCAGATTGGCGCTAAGGTACCGCCGAACAGTCTGCGGCAGACAATGATGCCATTGCCTGCTTTTCCAGCGTAGTTCCGACGCTGTTGCAGCGCCTAGCTTTCGCCGTCACCTACCGGCTCGGTCTGGGTCGCTACGTAGCCCACCTTGGTCGACTCGATGAAACCAAAGTAGAGCGGTTTCTCGTTGCGCATGATGTCCAGGACGCTGTCGAACCTGGACATGGGGTAGCGCAGCTCTACCCGAGGTCCCTTGGCATTGATGGGCACGTTGTTTTCGTCGTTGTAGAAGACACAGCTCATGACGTTTTGACCGCCATGGTAGCAGTGAATGAAAGCGCCAATCGTATCGCTGGTGGCGCTGCGTCCATAAAACACAGCTTTGTAGCTGGTAATGGGGGAAGAGGAGAAGTCGGCCATTTTGTGCTCCTTTCGGCCAGGTTTTTCGAGCTTCAAGTTCTTTGCCGGTCAGATCATCAGTTCATTTTTCACTCCTTTCATTCTCACTTCTGCCAACGGCAGCATGGATCAGAATTCGTCGTGGCCGCCTGACGCGGCATTGACTCCATTATACCACACCAATGCCTACAAAATGCCTACAAGAGTGGCGGACTCTCCTTGTTTCCGCTATAATGCCCAGCAGTTCACCAAATAGCTCTCGGAGTGAGTGGAATATCATGGATCAGAACATGAACCTGCCGGCGGGTAAGCTACCCCCCGCGCTGCTGGATGGCCTGCTCAGGCGCTTCGCGCCCAGTGACCCGCGCCTGATCGTTGGACCGCAGATGGGCGAGGACGCCGCCGTGATCGACTTCGGCGATCGCTATCTGGTCGCCAAGACCGATCCGATCACCTTCGCCACCGACGAGATCGGCTGGTATGCCGTCAATGTCAACGCCAACGACATTGCCGTCATGGGTGCCAAGCCCCGCTGGTTCCTTGCTACGGTGTTGTTACCTGAGGGCAAGGCCACGGTCGGACAGGCCGAGTCGATCTACGGGCAGATTGCGGGTGCCTGCCAACAATTGGGGGTTGCACTGGCCGGGGGACACACGGAGATCACCGTGGGATTGGACCGTCCCATCATCTCCGGCTGCATGCTGGGGGAAGTGTCGCCGGAAAACCTGGTCCGCTCCTCGGGCATGCGCCCGAACGACTTGATTATTCTGGCGCGGGGTATTCCCATCGAGGGTACAGCAATCATCGCCCGGGAAAAGCAAGGGGATTTATTGGCTCGGGGTTACGGGGCCAGGCTGCTGCAGCGGGCGCAGGCCTTTCTTCACGATCCTGGTATCAGCGTGGTCGAGGCGGCCCACCTGGCAGTGGAGGCAGTGCCGGTCCATGCCATGCACGATCCCACCGAGGGTGGTTTGGCAACGGGTCTCTGGGAGATGGCAATGGCATCGGAAGTGGGGATCGATATCGACTTTGATGCGGTGCCGGTGGCGCCTGAGAGTGAAGCCCTCTGTGCGGTCTACGGGCTGGACCCGCTGGGCACCATCGCCTCAGGGGCTCTGGTGATAGTCCTGGCGCCCGAAAACGTGGATCAGTTGCTACTGACTTTTGACCGGGCGGGGATTCCCGCCCGAATCATTGGGCGCGTCACCGGCACGCCTGGAGAAATGAAAGCAAAACGGGGCGGCCAGGCCATCGCCTATCCCCGTTTTTCGGTGGACGAAATCGCCCGGCTCTTCAGTTGAGCGCCGGACGGCTTTCAGAAGACCGCGGACGGCAGACGGCGGACCGCTTCCAGAAGACAGCGGTCGGTGGTCATCTGTCAGCGATCTTCGATCACTTCAACTGTCAACGCGTACTGCCGGCTTTCTCCCGGCTCCAGATGGGGCAGAGAGCCTCGCTCCCGGGCCGTCCCCCTGCCCTCAAGAACCCCGCAATTGACAGGTTCGACGCCCAGCACGTACATGCCCTCTCCCATCATCTTCCATTGAACCAGGTAGGGCAAGTTGGCGTTGGCATAGGTCAAACGCAAGCCCAAACCTAGGTTGGTGTTACTCACCTCCACAGCCACCCGGCCATCTTCATCCGCAAGCGGCTTGTGCCGGAACACCTGCTCCTGATACCCGGCCGTCGGTGGCTGGAAGTTCATCCAGTTTTCCAGATCACTTTCAGCCTCGGCATCCCGCGGGATAGTCTCTTGCGAATCGACATGCAAGTGGGTATCCGGGCTGAGCAGCGGGAATCCCAGATTGAAGTGGTAGAGGATCATATGTGGCTGCGACTCAAAGCCCTCGTTGGTGACCACATCGTCAATCTGTATCATGTTGGAACCCAGGCGGGTGGAAATGCGTCGTCGCAGGACCAGATTTTCGCCGAACACGGCCGCTTGCCGGACTTCGCCAGTGATTTCAAGCTCGTACTGCTCCCCCATCCAGCCGGCGCGGTAGCTCACATAGCGAGCAGGCAAGTTGCTCACACGTCCGTGCAAACCGAATTCTTCGCCCAGATCGCTGGTGGGAGGTCCCCAGTGATCCAGCCCGCAAGTGGCCAACAATCCCCCGGGGAAAGAACGCAGCCAGCCCAGCCCCCGGGAGTCATAATAGGCGGGATGGACCTCTCCCACCGAGGAAACCCAGGCCAGAGGAATCCCCTTGTAACGGCATGCGGAAATATCCAAAGCCCGGTCAGCCAGCAGGTCAAAGGTGAGACCAGAGCCAGTCCACACCTGCAACAATCTGCTGTCCCGTGCCAGTCCATCGGCGGCTTCCAGCAGTTTGACACCCGCCAATTGATCCATATGCCCGACATGTTTCAGTAGTTCCTGCCGGCTCAAACCATCGTAATTCATCAGAATTCGCTCCAATTCGAGACCCTGTCTCCATGTCATTCCGGCCAAAATTCGATGGGCTACAGCGCGACAGCCTTGATGCCTGTCAATTCGCAAAAAGCTATCAAATCATCATAGAGATGTTCGCCGTAACCCAACACTGCGTATTCATTGCCCCAGGCAGCGACAAGCTGGTCGATGTCGCAATGAGCGGTTACAAAGGCGTGAGGCCAGAAGGGAACGCCACATTCCCGTTGACGTTCTTCCAGCTCCTCGACGGGCGGTTCGAAAACTGAACAGCGGGCGACAACCATCTCGAATTGGCCGTTGTTACGTCCCAGATGGGCCAGCACGCCCTCGCCGGCCTTGCAGACCAGCTTGACCGACAGGCCGCCGGCCTCCCCCTCCGTGGGAATCCCGTGTTCGGCGAAGCCTGCCGGCCCAACCTTGCTTGCCAGGGAAGGGGGACAGGTACCGTCGCCAATGATCTTGATCTCGTTGTTTGACTTGTCGATGTGCTGCAGGTCGCCGTAATAGACCCGCTCAACACTCAGATCGGTGATCAGCTTGACCGTCAGGGCTGTGTTGAAATCGCTCAGGGTGGACGTGCCAATGCCATGCTGCAACATCATGCTCTGGGCGAGGCAGGTAGCGCTGTAATCATCTCCCAGGCCAGGGAAGGATTGAATCGTATAAAATTCCCAATCCTCCTTCTCGACGATTGACTTGACGGCCAGGTACAATCTGATGGAACGCTCGGCCATATCGTCGTCGGGAATGGGGTCCGAGAAGAAGGGCTGGATCTCGTGCCGGGCTTGCTCGACATCCTCCATCGAGAATCGTTTCGCTGTTTCGATCAGCGCCGTGGTATCGCGCCTGTCGATGTCCACGCCGAAGAGCTTCATCCATTGAGAAGGATCGGCCACGCCGCACGTCTGGCCCATGCCCCGGCCGCCAAACGCGCCCAGCGTGCTCATGTTGAGTCTGTTTTTCTCATGGCTGGCCCGGCAATAGGAGACGATGCCATCGATCGCATCAGGATCATTGGAGGCGCCATACACAAAACGATGCTGGATACCCACCTCTTTCAGCGCTCCGTGCATCACCAAACCACCGACTGGCCTCCAACCTTGCGAGCCGGGATGAGTCCAGAGCACGATGCCATTGCCCGTGAACGAGAAATCACGAAGCGCAGCGACGAGATGCGCCGCCCATACCCAGGTTCCGGAAAACAATACCAGGGCGTCGATGTCATCCTGTTTCTTGAAGCGAGCAAAACACTCTCTGGCTTCCTGCTTGCTGGCGATGATGACATCGTATTCGATCAATTCCATGCCGGCGCCGCGCAGGGTCTCTTTGGCGTCAGCAATCACTTGTTCATCGATGAAGGGTGCGCCCAGGGGATCTAAAAGGCCGTCCTTGTGCACGCCATAAACGATGAATCCGACTTTGGGTCTGATCATTGTAAAATCCTCTCTACTGGCAAACCAGGTTTGGATTGAACACCGGATAAGTCGTCGGTTGAGGTGTCGAAGTTAGAGTACACAGCCGGAGTTGAGGATCGATAGTTGCGATATGCGCCGCCGGATCACGGAAGGGGTTCACCGGTTACATCGTCGAACATAGCCAGCGTTTGCTGCCCATGCACAGGTATCCGCAATTCCTTATCCAGAACGGTGCACATAATACCAAGCAGCTCATCCTCAGCCGCCCGGAATTGATGGATCTCGTCCGATTCGACAAAGATAGCATCGCCAAACTGGATGGGAAAGACCTCTTCTCCAAAACGGACTGTTCCCCGCCCGCGCAGGACCAGAACGGCGTGCTCGTAATTATGCTGTTCATAATTGCTGCATGCGCCCGGCTCTATTTCAAAATAGCGCAACTCCAGGTTATTGGAATCGTCCTGCCGGCTGATAAAGCGCCGCACCGAAATGCCAGGTCTGAGCGGGCCATAGTCCTCGACAGGAACACCTTGCCAGTCCCAACCTCCATTTTTGCCTTGAAAGTGATGGATAGTGCCCATGGTTCTTAACCTCCATGATTCTGTGATTGAAGTTGTTCGTCTCTGATTATTGGTGCGGTAATCTGCCTCTATTGTAAGAGGCAACGGGGTGTGGGCCAAATCCGTGCTGCCAATACCTACGCGGGTCTGAGTCTCCACTTGAACTGCACCCGGGGTCAGGGTACGGATGATTGCCCATGGTAGCACATCTCGCAATAACTGTCAATTGCTATCGAATTTTCTTGTTTCATTTGACAACTACTTTCATTTGTTGTAGAATGCTAGCACTTTATTGTAATGGAGCAACTGTCCATGCCAAATACACCTTTTGTAGAAAACCAACAGATCGGCTCTGCATTGCCCGCTACCCAGTGGGTCTGGCGATTGTACGGTGCGGGCCTATCCAAACTGAGTATGTCGGAGCAACCCCTGCCGGCTCCCGAACGCTCGATGGTTGCTCTAGCCGGCCTGAAGCAATTGCCTCATGCTCTGCAAACGATGATTGATGCCGTTTACCCTGGCAAAATCATAATCTTTCCGGCGCTCCTCGATTTCCCCTTAACTGCCCTCACCGATTTGCAATATGTCTTGCCGCAGGTGTACGTTAAGCTGGGTGACGGGCGAACCTGGACGGCTGAAGCCGAAGAAGCTTTTCTGGAAACGATGCAAACCGGGGGGGAGGAAGCGAGTGATTGACAAAAATGTGGTGATCTGGGGCGCCGGGCGAATCGGGCGCGGCTTTGTCGCCGACCTGTTCAACACGGCCAACTATCAACTGACTCTGGTCGACCAGTCGGCAGAATTGATCGCTCAACTTCGCCGGGCCGGCCAGTTTACCGTGGTCCGGGCCGCCAACGTCGAGGAACGCCACGATCAGATTATCAGCGGCTACACCGCCCTGCAGACCACACAAACCGCTGAGATCGCCGCCGCCGTTTCAGCCGCCGACTCGTTGGCGGTGGCCCTGTTTCCTCAGGATTTTCCCAGCGCGGTCCAACAGCTGCTTCCAGGGCTGACCCGTCGCCAGGCGGAACGACCCGACGCAGCGCTGGACATCATTCTGTTCACCAACCTGTCTCATGCGGCGCTTCTCTTCCAGGAGCAATTGCAAAAGGCGTTGCCGCCGGACATGCAAGCCTACGCAGCCAGTCGCATCGGTGTGGTCGAGAGTCTGGTCATTCGCATGGTGGCCGAACCACCCGCCGAACTCAAAGAGCGTGAGCCGTTGCTGGTGTGGACCAACGGTTACAGCGAACTGCCGGTCGATCGGCGTGCTTTCAAAGGGAAAGTTCCCCAACTTCCCGGCTTGCGCCTGGTCGCTGACATGCGGGCCGAGGAGATACGCAAGATGTATACCTATAATATGTGCCACGCGGTGCTGGCCTATCACGGCGCCCGCCGGGGGCACACCCTGGCCGTGCAATGTCTTCACGACCCCCAGGTGCGGGCTGAAGCAGAGGGCGCGTTGGCTGAAGTCAGCCGGGCCCTGCAGCTTGAATACGGATTTAGCGCCGACGGGATGGCTCGCTGGAATGAAAATGTTCTGCGCCAGACCGATAATCCAACCCTGGGCGATACCGTGGCCCGCCACGGTGCCGACCCGCGACGCAAACTCAAGCGCAGTGACAGATTAGTCGGCCCGCTTTTGCTGGTCCACAAGCATGATCTGCCAGCTCCCTATCACGTTCGAGCCATTGCTGCAGCTCTCTGTTTTCAAGACCCCCGCGATGCCGGCGCTGTTTACGTACAAAAACAGGTGGCTGATCTCGGCGTGGAATCCGCCGTTCGTGAGTTGTGCGGATTGACCGAAGCCGAGGACGACCTGGTCGAGTCGATTGTTGGCGCATACGGGCAACTCGCAGCTTAAATCACGCTTTTGATTATCCACTCTTTCGGCAGGAGACATTGACAATGAGTCTCGCGGGTCTTGATATTGGTACCACTGGCTGTAAGGCCGTGGTCATCACCACCGAAGGAGCGGTATTGGGCAAAGCCGGGCGCGAGTATAAGCTCAGCGTGCCGCAACCGGGCTGGGCGGAACTTGATTCTGAAGAGGTGTGGGCAGCTGTCCAGGACGTGCTGCGGGATGTGGCGGCCGCAACCCATGCCGACCCGGTAGAAGCGATCAGCGTGTCGGCTATGGCGGATACCGTCACTCCATTTGACCAGGATATTAATCCACTCGCCGCCAGTATCGTGTCGTTTGATGCCCGGTCTGCTGCTGAAACCCAGGAGATATGCAACCTGGTGGGACGGGAATGGCTTTTTCAGACGACCGGCATGCCGCCCCACTCGACCCACTCAGCCACCAAGATACTCTGGCTGAAGAACCACCGTCCTGGCCTCTTCAGGCAAACCCGTTGGTTTCTGTGTTACGAAGACTTTGTTCTGGCAAAACTGGGCGCTGAACCAGCCATCAGCACCTCCAACGCGGCCCGGATGATGATGCTCGACCTGGGCCGGTTGACCTGGCAACCTCAGCTCCTGGAAATCTGCAGCATCTCGCCAGAGCAATTGGCCGCACCGACTCAGTCAGGCGTCATGGTCGGTGAGATCGACCGGCAGTTGGCAGCAGAATTAGGCTTAAGGCCGGAAGTCAAACTGGTTAGCGGGGGCCACGATCAGCCATGCGCTGCGCTGGGGAGTGGGATTGTGTCCGAAGGCATGGCTCTGGATACCACCGGCACAGTTGAAGTGTTATTGGTGACATTCCAGGAGCCCCTGCTGGATCAGGCCATGCTGGATGGGTATCTTTGCTGCTATCCACACGCTTACCCCGATCGTTACTGCAGCTTTGCCCAACTCCAGGGAGCTGGCGCCGCTTTTCGCTGGTTCAGAGACCGTTTGGGGCATGAAGAAGTTGTTGAAGCTCTCCCGGCCCGGGCCGATCCCTATGACCTGATTGTCTCCAAACTGCCTCGACAGCCAACCGGTCTTTTTGTTCTGCCTTATCTTGCCGGCAGCGGCACCCCCACGATGAACCCAGCGGCAAAAGGTTCCATCTACGGACTGACCCTGAATACTGATAAATACGATCTGGCGCGAGCTATCCTGGAAGGCGTCACATACGAGTTGAAAACCAATATCGACCTGTTCGAGTCGACCGGAACAAAGATTGAAGCCATCAAAGCGGCAGGCGGTGGAGCCAGGTCTGATTTTTGGCTGCAACTCAAAGCCGACATCACCGGTCGGGTCATCGAGGCCAACCAGCAGACCGAGGCAAGCGCCCTGGGCGCAGCGATCCTGGCTGGCTACGGGCTGGGGTGTTATTCCACCCTGGAGGAAGGGATTAAAGCCGTTGAATCTCCAACACGGGCCTTCCACCCTGACGCCGAAACCCATGCTCGTTATCAGGAAGACTTCGCCAAATATGTGGTATACAGGGAAGCAATGAGCGATCTTTACAGCTCACTATCCTGATCGCCGTTGTGTTCGATCAAGTTGTACTTAACCAGGTGGCCACGCCGGCGCGCTGCAACGCCTGGTTCGAGGCGGTCAAAGAGCGCTGCAAAGAATTCTTGCGCGTATTCAACTACGCTGATTATGCCTGAAATGAATCAAAAGCTATTCCGCGAAGAGCGGCTGCAATTAATCACTGAATTGGTAAAGACGCGCCGAAAGGTGCATGTCGGTGAATTGGCCGTGCAGTTCAATGTCAGCCCGTCCAGCATCCGCATAGACCTGGCCGAGCTGGAATCGCTGGGGTTACTGAAACGCACGCACGGCGGCGCGATCGCAACTACCGAGGTTCAGGGGCGCCTGGTTACTCAGAAATCATCTCTTGAACTGCGGCAGATGGCACATCAGACCGAGAAAATGGCGATTGCCCAGGCTGCGGTCGATCTCATCGAAGATGGCGAAACCTTGATGATCGATGGGGGCAGCACGACGATTCATGTAGCCAGTCAACTGCGTGATAAGCGCGGGCTTACCATTATCACCACGGCCATCAGCCTTTTACCACATCTAATGGCTATTCCTGATGCACGGGTTTACGTCGTGGGGGGGCTACTCGATACCAGATTCGAGACGCTGGTTGGGGATATAACCATCGATACATTGGAACGATTCCGAACTTCCAAAGCGATTTTGGGGATAGACGGAGTCTCCGCGAGTGCCGGCCTGAGCGTGACAGACCCGGCGGTGGCCATGACCAAAAAAAGCATGATGCGCCACAGCGATCAGGTCATCATCGTTGCCGACCACACCAAGCTCGTTCGGGTTTGCCTTTTCCCTATCGCCTCCCTCGAAGAATCTGACTATCTGGTTACAGACAGTCGCGCATCTGCTGAAATCATAGAAGCACTTGAGGTTGCTGGACCGCAAGTGATTGTTGCGCCAGTAGAAACAACTGAGGACGCATAGACAGGAATCACCGCGCAAAATCTGCTTCGTAAACGGCCCCCGCGCCCGCAGCTCCTTGATGATGGCGTAGGCGAAAGCGGGTGACCGGGCCACCAGGATGGTCGCTACCACCTTGCTGGTCGAACAACCCCAACACATAGGGCCCAACGAGCACGCCAACAAATTAAGGAAGCAGCTGATCAGGGGTAAGCCTGCACACCGGAATCGTTTGCCTATGTCTTTTGCCGCCAAGGTGATGGGTTCATTAGGGTATTGACATATCCACACAACTGATATATACTAATATATATCAGTTGAAAAACCACCATGATCCAATATCTGCCACTTTATGCTCAAATAAAAGAAATCATCAGCGACCAGATTGAAAAGGGTGAACTGGTCCCTGGTGACCGGATTCCCTCGCAGAGGGAACTGTGTAAACAGTACGATGTAAGCCACATGACCGTACGCCGGGCCATTAGCGAACTAATTCACGAGGGCGTTATTTTTGCCATCCCCGGCAAAGGTCTGTACGTAGCCGAAAAAGCGCAGTTTGTTGATAGCGATTCACTGACAGGCTTTGAGGAGCAGATGACCCGCCTGGGAGTTGGCACTACTACCAAAATGTTGGACTCAGGTGTCACTGATGCCTCAGTCTCATTGGCCCGCATGATGGGTGTAGTGGTTGGCGCACCACTGATTTACATGTCCCGTCTGCGTCTGGCAAACAACGAACCACACTCCATCACCCATGTCTATTTGCCCCGCACGCTTTGCCCCAGCCTGCTAGACTACGATCTGGCCGCCAATTCGTTGTTTGAGACACTACGCACTCAATATGGGCTTAATCTGGCTAGCAGCATCTCAACCATTGGCTCCTTGCTGGCCAATGAAGAACAGGCCGCCTTGTTGAATCTTTCGCAACCGGCCGCCTTGCTATTTAGAAGGCAATTGACATTTTTAGATACCGGACAGGTCATTGAGCTGAGCCGTTCCTACATGCGCGGTGACATTCACTGCATTCAGATGGCCGAAGGTGATCCGTCGGTTAAACGACTTAGGACAGAGAATTCAGTAACTTTCTAGAGGCTACCGTCGTTTCAGGAAACAATTCAGTAAGTTATTGTACCCTAAGTCCTTTAGCGGTACGTTGGAGATTGTCAATCAAACTGTGGTTTAGAATGAGACTATCGTCAGGATTGGAGATCTTCTTGTGAAACTCACCATTGTCGGCGGGGGTGGCGTGCGCGTGCCTATGTTTTTAGTCTCGACGCTGCGCCGGGTTGATTTGATAGGCCTCGATGAAGTCTGCTTGCTGGATATCGATCCGGACAAGTTGCAGGTGATGGGCAGCATCTGCCGGTATGTGGTTGAAACCAAGGGCAAAAGCGTTCGCATCACCACCACGACCGACCCCCACGCCGCCTTTGATGGGGCGCGTTACGTGGTTACTACCATCCGTGTGGGCGGCGACGAAGGCCGCATTCTTGATGAAAAAATCGCCTTACAGCACGGCGTTCTGGGTCAGGAAACCACTGGTCCGGGCGGCTTTGCCATGTCAATGCGCAGCATCCCGGCCATTCTACAGTACGCCGACCTGTTGCAAAAGATTAGCCCCGACGCCTGGCTGTTGAACTTCACCAACCCCGCCGGGCTGGTGGCCCAGGCCCTGCATAATCAAGGTTTCAACCGGGCCATTGGTATATGCGATGGTGCCAATCTGGCCCAGCACGGTTTGGCCCGCTGGTTGGGCGTCGAGCCAAGAGAATTACGAGCCGAGGTTTTTGGTCTGAACCACCTCTCATGGACGCGTCGGGTGTGGCTGGACGACAAGGATGTGCTGCCCGATTTCCTGGCTGACCCGCAGGCGATTGCCCAAACCAATATGAGTATTTTCGACCCCGCGCTCATTAAGTACTTTGGCATGTGGTTGAATGAATACCTCTATTACTACTACTACGCTGACCAGGCTGTGACCGATATTCAGGCTGACGACAAAACACGCGGCGAAGAGGTGCTGGAGCTCAATCGCGCCTTGCTGAAAACGATACAGCAAATTGACGTAGAGGAAAACCCACAGGCCGCGCTCAGTGCTCTTCAGTCGGTGAACCAACGCCGGAACGCCACCTATATGCACTATGCCCGCCCCGACGCTCTCACCATGGACGAAGCCGACCAAAGTGACTCAGGTCCAGAGGACCGGAGTGACGACGATGAGGGCGAAGGCTACGCCGGTGTGGCTCTGGACATCATCGAAGCGCTAGAAACCGGCAGGCCGATCTACATCGGCCTGAATGTGCCCAACAACGGCGCCATTGACTGTATGCGTGATGATGATGTGGTAGAGGTAAGCTGTGTGGTGGATAGCAGTGGCGTCCGACCCCTACCTGGCGGCGCGGTACCGGAAACCCAGGAACTCTTGATGCGCACGGTCAAACAGTATGAGCGGCTGGCCGTCGACGCCATTCTCAGTCGCTCCCGCGATACGGCAGTGATGGCACTTATGGGACACCCGCTGGTGCTTTCTTTCTCACTGGCAGGTACATTGGTTGACGAATACCTGGCTGCACACCTTGAATACATCGGGGAATGGTGGTAATGGCAAAAACACCGCCAGTCTCTACCTATGATGTTTTCTTTTGCGACGGTTACGTCTGGGACCTGACATTTACCGGCCTGCCCGAGATGCCCCGATTAGGCACTGAGATATTTGGGTCCGGTTTTCAGATGACGCCGGGGGCCAGTTTTTATTCAGCCGTGGCGTTCCATCGTCTGGGGTTACGAGCTGGCTGGAGCGTCGATATCGGCAATGATCCGTTGAGCCGGTTTTTCCTGGAAACGGCGCAGCAGGAAGGGCTGGATTGCAGCCTGATTCGGATACGCGATTTTCCCATTTTCAGCGTCACCACTTCACTTTCGTTCCCACACAATCGAGCGTTTGTTACCTATGCAAATGAGCCGCCCAGCACACCGCTGATGCCTCTGATAGAGCAATACCACCCGAGACTGTTGCTGCTTTCCAGCTTAGGTAGTGGACTTCGCTCCATCGAGTGGCTCGCGGCCATCCGTAAGGCAGGCACAAAGATTTTCCTGGAATGCCAAGTGCATCAGACTTCGCTCGACAACCCGGATGTTATTTACGCCTTGCAGTCTGTAGACATTTTTGCTCCCAACGAGCAAGAAGCCCTGGAGTTGACCGGAGCAGCCGACGTAGAAGCAGCACTGGCCAAATTGGCCGAGTTGACCCCGCTGGTAGTCATCAAACTGGGTCCGCTCGGAGCAATCGCTAAAGTCAACGGGAAAGTTGTTCATGTGCCAGTGTTAAGGGTCAAAGTTCTCGACACCACCGGCGCGGGCGATATTTTCAACACCGGCTTTATCTATGGGTACCTTGGAGGCGAACCTATAGAGAAATGCTTGATGTATGGCAACATCTGCGGTGGCCTGTCAACCACAGGGTATGGCGTCCGTAATGCCCCGACCATCGCTCAGGTCAAAGGAGAAATGTCCCATTATGCCATGAAATAATACTGTCAATACTACCCGCGAAGGCCCGCTATTGGTGGGAGCGGCCAGAGTCAGGACTTAGAAGATGGGGTTTTGCCTGGCCCAAACACCGGGTGCTTTCACTTTGACCGTTGCTTGAAATCGTTTGGTCCCGCTTTTACCGATAGCCCATTTTCAGAAAGGAGGTGGATATTGCTTCAACGATGGTAGATTGGCTACAAGAGTGTATGTTTTTCAATCGCGTAATTCCAATAAGGAGGCTACCATGCGACGCCAACAGTGTTTCAGTCATCACAGACTCTTGTTGGTAAGTATTTTGATCATCGTAGGAGTTGTTGTTGCCGCCTGCGCTACGATTACTCCCCCAGCCCCGGCTCAGGAGGAGCCCAGCCAGCCTTCAAGCGTTGCCACTGAGCAGCCTGCAGCAGAAGCTGAGTCTCCTGCCGAAGAAATCGTGTTGGATATTCGGGCTTCACAGCCGGAATACCTGAACGCTGAACGGCAAATCTGGGACATCTACGAAGCCCAGAACCCGGGGGTCAAAGTCAACTTATTTGCTGTCAATGAAGACCAGGTTGCAGCGTTTGAAGCCAAAATGGCGGGTGGCTACGTGCCGGCGATGGACTTGCATGGCGCTGCCGTTGATGCCGGCAACTACCAAAACTATGTCAACCTGCTGGACGTAGATTTTGAGTGGTTTGACCGCTGGCAGTATGATGTACGAACTGCGGCTGAAGAGTTAACGGGTGTGCCGGGTGTGTACGCGTTGGATCCCTTCCTGGGCCGTTTCTTTACCTGGCAGTATCACGCCGATCTGATGGAAGAATTGGGCCTAGACCCGCGTGAAATTCAAACACAGGCCGATTTAAAACAGTTTCTGGCCGACTGTACAGCTGCTGTTGCGGAACGGGATGATATCGATTTCTGCTGGGACCAGGGCTGGCACAACTGGGTCTGGGGGGGTAATTATTTCGGAATGTGGCCCCTGTCACACGCTGATGGTCAGCGCGACCGCCAGCGAGATTCGTTCTTAGGCCAAATTGAGGATCCGGCCGAGGATCCCTTCCGCCACAGCTTTGAGTGGATCAAGGAAGCCTATCAGTCAGGTTGGATGCCTGAAGAGTTCTGGCTGCGTGAGTGGGAAACCGATATGGAAACCAGCTTTATTGCCAGGAAATCGCTGATGATGTTACACGGTCCCTGGACCTGGGACAAAATGCTGGCCGCCGACCCCAGCGCCCAACAGTTAGGCATTCCGTCCACTCCACCGGAAAAAGAGGGCGATCCCTGGGTCCAATCTATGGGGCCCGTGAACCTGAATCGCGGTTATCGAATCCCTATTGGCAACATGGACAAACCGGAATGGTCGCAAGTGCTTGACGCCTTTAACTGGTGGTACAGCCCCGAGGTAGTTAAAATGCAAGCGGAAATAAAAGGCGTCGGTGTGTTGTACGATCTGGATGAACCGCTTGAGTTGGAAGGCCCACAATGGCTGGGGATTATCAAAGAATTCCAGCCGGGTGGCTTGTATGAAGATGTTATCATCGAAACCAGCCCCACCGGAGATACTGCCGTTACCAAATACAAAGTAGAAGGGAGCGGCAACTTCTGGGATTGGCAGTGGAATGATGTTTGGGCCAAGGTGGTGCAAGATGAAATGACTGTAGACGAAGCATTGGCATGGTTCCACGAGCAGATGGCTAACGATTACGATCTACCGTAAGCCATCCCGTTTTTCTGCCGTAACTTTCCGGAAGTTTCAAAACTTCCGGAAAGTTACTATCTGTCATAGAATCAACTCTCGCCCCCAAAGATGATAGCTTTAATAGGCACTGGCTTCAGGAGGTTTATGGTTTCAGGGATGACATGAAGTGAAAAAGCGTGCTTGTTCATTCCAACACCGCTAAAGGTCAGGAGGTTTCCCAGTATGGAACAGACCGTCAATGCGCCGGAGGCTATGGCTGACAAAAAGAAGATGTCGCCCCGGCAGCGTAAGCGCCATATTCAGAACTTAATTCTGCTGACGCCGCAATTTATTATCTTTCTTACACTGGTTATTATCCCACTTTTCGTGGCCATACCCTTTTTGTTTTCCGATATGTCGAATTTTCTGGACCCCCGGGTAAACTTCATTGGTTTTGATAATTTTACCCGTCTCTTTACCGACTCCAATATTGCAGCCGACTACTGGCCTGGACTGGTCAAGACTATTCGCTTCACCATTTTAAATTACGCTATGGTGTATGTGTTTGGCCTGACCCTGGCTCTGTTGATGTATGAAGTAGGTTTTCGGGGGGGGCTGTTTACCATGATTTACTTGCCTTGGATGGTTTCCGGTCTGGCTCTGGGTTTTATAGCCCTGATGCTTTTTTCAGAGTCCACCGGCACCGTAAATCTGCTGCTGGAAAAATGGGGCATAATCAAAGAACCCTTCAATATCAAAAGTGAGGAAGGCACGACCATCGTGCTGCCGGTACTGGTGGGCTGGAAGGCTGCCGGATTTAATATGGCAATTTTCCTCACTGGCTTGCTGAGTATTCCCAAAGATACCATTGAAGCCGCCATTGTTGACGGAGCCTCGTATATGCAGCGCCTTCGGTGGATCTATTTTCCGCAGATGATCCCCTCCTTTGTCATCGCTACAATTTTTGCGCTGATGGGTTCGTTCAAGGTGTTCGATGAGTTAGTAGCCATGGGTGGTCTCTATCAAAATGACGCGGCTGAATTTCTATCGATTATCTTTTTCCGATATGGCTTTACCCAAAATAAACTATCCCTGGCCATGACCCTGGCGGTGCAAACCTTTTTGCCGCTCATGATTATTGCCATTTTCTTACAGTTCTTACAGCGGCGTGCAACCGTTTATCAGGATTAGGGTTACAGGGAGCTGAAAGAATTTTGGAAAACGAAAACATCAGCCCTTCCTCTACCGCTACTACCCATAACAGTAGTAATAAACGATCTCTGGGCAACTTCCTGGGGGGCGACTTCTCATTGAGTAAGCGCAGGCGGGTTTTACGTAGCGCTATTTTGGCGTTTTTTGTTATTTATGCCCTGCTCACCATAGCGCCCTTTTACTTTCTGTTTGTGCGCACGTTCATTGACACCAAAGATTCCACCGATCTGCATCTCTGGCCTCCTCCCATCGGGGAAATCAGTATGGACGCCGGTATCGGCAATCTCTCCATTTTTTATAATCTTGATCTGCAGAAAGTTAAGGATGACTGGGGCATTCCGAACACGGAATACCTTAATCCCAAATGGAAACTAAGTCGCATAGCCGAAGAGTACAGCATTTCTCAAGATACCATTCGGGAATATCTAAGACCATTTGGCCGTTACAATGGCTGGATTGTATTGTTTAGCAATGAAGATTTCTGGCCCTCTATCTTGCGAACCATGACGGTTACGGTTTTGGGGGTGGTTGGACTTAGCATGTTGGGAATATTCACTGGCACGGGACTGGCCGGCTTACGATATGGATACCAGCGTTTTTTTTACGCCCTCTATCTGCTGGAAGTGGTTATACCACCATTCCTGATTTTGCTGCCTCAGTTTTATATGGTCAACAAGATACAGGCCCTCATTCCTGGTTCCGGCGAACCTGGTACGATCCGTAACATCAGTCAACTGGCCGTTATCGTCGCGCTTTACATTAAAGGTGGAGCGCTTTCAACGATGATTTACACCTCGGCCATTGGCGCTATTCCCCGCGATCTGGAAGAGTCGGCAGAGATCGATGGAGCCAGTCGCTGGCAATACATCTGGTACATTCTGCTGCCACTTATGAAGGTGCCCATTGCCAGCTTAACCGTTATCGTGCTGCCCTTCTTTTGGAATGACTTTCTGCAACCTTTTGTGTACCTTGATCCCAAAAATTCGACCTTGCTGCCGCTCATTCAATCGTTCACCGGGCAATATACCACCAACTTCCAAATTGTCTTTACCGGCGTGTTTATTTCAATAATCCCTCTGGTGCTGATTTACATCCTATTCCGCAAATGGTTTGTCGCCGGCGTAATGGAGGGAGCCATCAAGGGGTAATATTTCTGCACCGCTGACCGCCAAGGAGCTTACGCCTAATGTCACAAGATCAACCCAATATCCTGTTAATAACAACTGACCAACAGCGGTTCGACACGGTTGGAGAACGCGCGCCGGGCTTCATGCGTACGCCCCACTTCGATATGTTGGCCCGTGAAGGAATCACGTTCTCTCGGGCTTATGCGGATTGCCCAATCTGCGTGCCCTCTCGAGTCTCCATCATGACCGGTAAAACCATCTTCAACCACGGCATGACCTACTTCGGCGACACGGCCACCGTTATCGATCGCAACACCTCCTTGCCGGGCAGCTTTCGGCAATTGGGTTATCAAACCGCTGCTGTGGGCAAAATGCACTTTGGGCCGCCTGAACGCGTGCGCCACGGTTTTGACGAGATGATTCTTCCAGCTGACTATTACCTTTGGATGACACGCTCCGGTATCCCCTACCAACCGATGCGCCACGGTCTGGGGCAAAACGAACTCTATCCCGGCATGGCCACGGTACCGGAGAATCTCACACTGACCGCGTGGACTGCCGAACAGTGTGTGGAGTACATCCGCGCGCGGCGCGACCCTTCGATCCCATTTTTCCTGTGGTGCAGCTTTACCAAACCACACCCTCCCCTCGACCCGCCAGAACCCTATTACTCAATGTATCGGAATTCGCCTATCCCCGAACCAGTTTTCGGTGATTGGTCAGATGACGAACATTGTCCCGAAGTCCTCAAACGTTTTCGCCAGCAGTGGAGCAACGACCTCATTCCACCGGAGATTATCCGCGAAGCGCGCGCTGCTTACTACGGTTTGATCACTCAAATCGACTACAATATGGGCCGGGTTTTTGCCGCCCTGCAGGATATGAAATTACTGAAACACACTCTTATTCTCTACACCTCCGATCACGGCGAGATGCTGGGCGACCACCATTGCGGCGGGAAGATGTACTTCCACGAAGGTTCTGCGCATGTTCCCTTTGTGTTACGCTTGCCCAAGCGCTGGGAAAACCGGGAACATGGCACGATATGCGATACGCCTGTTACCATGGCTGACATCCTGCCGACGCTGGTTACGGCGGCCGGCGGCGAACCGCCGGATGATGTGGATGGGGTTGATGTTTTATCCCTCGCCCGCAATGATGCTTCTTCATCAGAAAGACACCTCATCGCCACCGGCAGGATTTATCCCGATGGAGACCCGGAATATCTGGCTATCACCGACGGGCGCTGGAAATACATCTGGTATCCTGAAGGTGGCACGGAGCAGTTATTTGACCTTGACACCGACCCTTGCGAATTAACCGAACTGGCCGGACTTGCCGCGCATCGGGCCAAAAGTGACGAACTCAAACAAATTCTCACCCGTCGTCTGGAACACCGACCGGAATTTGTAGAAGATGGACAGTTGATAGTCCGTGAGCTTCAAGGCGACAGCGAACGAGACCGTCGCAACAGGCCCTGGCCCGGCTACCATACTGAATACCATCTCGCCGATGTGCGGCATTGACATTGATTGCATTCGGATGTGTCGCAATTGGCAATTGCGACACATCTGTCTAAAGAGGGCGAAAGTCAACAGGTCCTGGCCAAATCAAGCCTGGAATTCCGTACCGGACAGACCGGTACCTCTTTGCTCTCCTGCCAGGGTCTCTCTGACAACTGGTCGTGATTATCACCGTGCCTCTTTCGCCTCCTTAATAATGTAATGCGTGTTGGCTTCGAAAACTCGCTCAGAAGGACAGTTGAACGAAGTGTCTGGTAGAGAAGCCGTTAAAGGAAAGCCGAATGTCCACATCTATCAAAATCAGCATCATTGGGGCGGGCAGCGCCCAGTTCTCACTGGGGTTGGTCAAAGATCTCTGCTTGACCGAAGGCTTGGCCGGCAGTCAGGTTTGCTTTATGGATTTGGATCGAGAACGGCTGGAAACAGTACACAAACTGGCCGCACGTTACGCCGCCGAAATGGGTGCGGATTTAATTTTTGAAAACACCACGGAGCAAAGCGTGGCCCTGCAACACGCAGATTTCGTTATCAACACTGCCTATGTCAAAGGGCATAGCCACGAATGGGCCATGCGCGATATCGCCGAAAAGCACGGCTACTACTACGACGGGGTGCAATTGGGCGACTACTACCAGTTGCGCCTGGCCCTGGACATTGCCAGGGAAATGGAGCAGGTTTGCCCGCAGGCCTGGCTCATCCAGGTAGCTAATCCGCTCTTTAATTGCACCACCCTGATAGCCCGGGAGAGTGATATTAAAGTGTGCGGTTTGTGTCACGGTTATCACGGCTTTGAAGTCATCGCCCGCACACTCGGCCTCGACCCCGATCAAATTACGTGGCAAGCGCCCGGCTTCAATCACAACATCTGGCTGACCCATTTTATCTATCAGGGCCAGGATGCCTATCCCCTGCTGGATGAGTGGATTGCCACGAAAGCCGAGGATTACTGGCAAACCCACATCCAAACCCACACCCACGATTGCGATTTGTCGCGGGCGGCGGTGCATCAATACCAGTTGTATGGACTATTCCCCGTCGGCGATACGCTGCGCCGGGTGGGCGGGGGTTCCACGGTGGGCTGCACCGTCTACCAGGGAGAGTGGTGGCTGCACACGGATTTTGAAGCCAAGAAACACTGGTTTGGTGAACCGTGGGGCGGTCCGGACACGGTGATGGGGCGTCGCTGGTTTGGGCAATTGTTGCAAGAGAGCATCGCAGCGATGATAGAAGCAGCCAATAACCCCCAGGCAAACCTGATCGAAACCTTTGGCGACACCAAAACCAAAGAGGAAATTGTCCCAATCATCGATGCTCTGGTGAATAACAATGAAGGGCAGTTCCAGGTAAATGTTCTCAACAGGGGCGCAATCGAAGGCATTCCCGACAACGTAGCGGTGGAGGTGCCGGCCGTTGTCAATCAAAAAGGTATTCAGGCCCTCCATGTCGGAGCGCTGCCGCCAAAGCTGATGCTGGAGGCGATTTTACCCCACTGGCTGGATATGGAACGTAACCTGCTGGCCTTCAAAACTGGAGACCGTTCGATCTTGCTGTGGAACGCGCTCAGCAGCCACCAGAATCGCTCCTACCAGCAGGCTGTTGCGGTAATGGAAGACCTGCTGGCTATGCCGGGACATGAAGAGATGGACGAGTTTTTCAACTATCCTGCTAAACTGAAGTCATAATGGGAACGTGAGTTTTTTTCGGGAGACATGCTAAACTTCATGAAATTACTGAAGCAGCTATGATGTTCCCTCAAGGCTTCGCGGATCTGCCTGACCTCGTCCCAGGAATTCCAGAGAGCGGGCGGAGGAGGTGGGTGGTAGTTCTCAGGGGTGGTCGACGTAGATGTCACCCGATCAGCTGAAGCCGGATATTGCAGGAGCCATTTCTGTCTATCCCTCGGCTCTAACCTTTTTGGAAAGATACACCAGATGTGATAAAATCAACTATGGCGTCTGTCGTAGACAATGCACGCTGGTAAGTGAAGCGATGTCTGTTGATCTGATTCACTATCCCTCTCTCAACGCCAACAGCCAAAGTCATGTCAACTGCGCGTTACCAACCCATTGCTATTCAGGCGACTTCGGATAGATTGCCACCCCGTGATTTGTCCGTGGATCCCTTGATAGGTACCACTGTTTCTGCTGTTTGCGATCAACTATCCACACCTACAGAATTAAGGAGACAACCCTATGCGTAACAATCGAGTTTGGTATCTCATGTTCGCGCTCGCCCTGTTGAGCGTGCTGGTACTTTCGGCCTGCGCCGCGCCCGCGGCCGCGCCGGTGGCTCCCGCCGAAGAAGAGGCCGCGCCGGCAGCCCCTGCCGAAGAAGAGGCCGCGCCCGCTGAAGGCGGCGGCGAGTTGGAAATCTTCAGTTGGTGGACTGCCGGTGGCGAGGCCGAGGGCCTGAACGCCATGTACGAGGTTCTGTCAGCGCAGGACCCGGGCCTTGAGATCATCAACGCGACCGTCGCCGGCGGCGCCGGTTCCAATGCCAAGGCCGTTCTGGCCACCCGCATGCAGAGCGGCGATCCGCCAGACTCCTTCCAGGTCCACGCCGGTCACGAATTGATCGACACCTGGGTGGTGGCCGATGCCATGGAATCTGTCACCTTCATCTTCGAGGAGAACGGCTGGATGGACGCCTATCCTCCGGGTGTGATCGACATCATCTCTTCCGATGGCGAAATCTGGAGCGTACCGGTCAACATCCATCGTTCCAATGTGCTCTGGTACAACAAGGGTGTCTTCGCTGACAATGGCCTGGAGCCACCGGTCACCTTCGACGATTTCTTTGCCGCGGCCGATGTCCTTCAGGAGGCCGGCATTGTCCCCATGGCCCAGGGCGACGACGGCGTCTGGGCGGCTGTTCATCTCTTTGAGGATGTGCTGCTTGGCGTTATGGGTCCCGAACTCTACTCTGGCCTATGGACTGGCGAAACCGATTGGAACGGACCGGAGGTTACCGCAGCGCTGGAAACCTACGCCAGGATGATGGATTACGTGAATGAAGACCACGCCGCCATCGACTGGACTCAGGCAGCTCAGATGGTCGTGGACGGCGACGCTGCCACGCTCATCATGGGCGACTGGGTGGCTGGCTACTTCACATCCCTCGGGCTGGTCCCGGATGAGGACTACGGCTATATGCCGTCGCCCGGTACCGATGGCAGCTTCATGATGCTCTCCGATTCCTTTGGCCTGCCCAAGGGCGCGCCCAACCGCGACAACGCCATCCACTGGCTGACCGTGGCCGGCTCCCTGGAAGGCCAGGATGCCTTCAACCCGCTGAAGGGCTCCATCCCGGCCCGCACCGATGGCGACCGCTCTCTCTACGACACCTACCTGCTGTCGGCCATGGACGACTTCGCCAGCAATGAGATCACCGCCAGCCTGGCCCATGGCGCTGCCGCGTCCGAGGGCTGGGTCACCGCGTTCAGCGATGCCATGACGCTCTTTGTGGCGGACCTGGATGTAGCGACTGCTCAGGCCAATATGGCCCAGGCATGTGTCGACGTCGGCGTCTGCGCCGAATGACATTCGTGATGTTGCGATAAGTTTGGAATAACGAGCGCCGTCAGCCGGCATTGCAAAGCTGGCGGCGCTTGGTTTTTCTAGCAGTCTTACGTTTTGTAACCATTCACCCTCCGGGATGATATCTCCAGGTTGAGCGGTTTGTGTTGAGAACCTCCCAGCGGATGGCTGAATGTCCACCATTATTCTTTGCGGCTTCGAGCCTTCGTGATTACTCCCCGAACAAGTTCTCACATGACGCACGCTGCACGCATGCTCAAGCTGTATGGAGGTGCGGTATGAGCCAAGCTCGAAAGGAACGCTGGACCGCTTTCCTTATCCTCCTGCCATCCATCATTTTACTGGCAATATTTGTCTATGGGTTTATTGCCTGGACGGCGCGGGTCTCAATGTCAGCCTGGGATGGTATCGTCCCCGACTACACCTGGGTTGGTTTTGAAAACTACAATCGACTCTTTACCAAAGCCGGCGGGGTTTCGGCCATCCGTTTTCGGATCGATCTCTGGAACACCTTTTTCTTCACCATCCTGTTCCTGCTGGGCTGTGTCGTCGTCGGCATGTTCCTGGCTATTCTGCTGGATCAACATGTGCGCGGCGAAGGCATCTTCCGTACTGCCTATCTCTTCCCCATGTCCCTCTCCTTCGTGGTAACGGGCGTGGTCTGGCAATGGATTTTTGCGCCGGGCGCGCCCGGCCGGCCGCGAGGCATCAACGCCCTGCTGGGCACGCTGGGACTGGAGCAGCTCCAGTGGCCCTGGTTCATCTCCACCGAATCCATTGGCCCCTTTCACCTGGCCTTGATCCCGTTGATCATCGCCGCGGCCTGGCAAATGACCGGCTATACCATGGCCATGTACCTGGCCGGTCTGCGCGGCATCCCCGAAGAATTGCGTGAAGCTGCGCGGGTGGATGGCGCCACCGAGGTCCACATCTACCGCAGCATCATCATGCCCATGCTGCGTCCCATCACATTGAGCGCGCTGATCGTGCTCGGTCACATTTCGCTCAAGATCTTCGATCTCATCTACACCATGACCGGCAAGGGACCCGGCTTTGTGACCGACGTGCCGAGTATCTTCATGTTTGAGACCACATTCCAGGGCAACCACTATGCACAGGGCGCGGCCATCTCCATTATCATGTTGTTCATGGTGGCGTTTGTAGTTGTTCCCTACCTGGTCACATCACTGCGCGGGGAGGTGGAGCGATGAGCGCCCGTGGTTTCAATCCCATGCGTTTCGGTATCTATCTGTTGCTCTTTCTCTTCCTCATGCTCTTCCTTGTACCGGTCTACGTGATGCTGATCAGCTCCTTCAAGTCCTTTGCAGAGGTGCAGGATCTGTCGCGCATGTGGTTGCCTCCCAAGGAGCCGACGCTGGAAAGCTTCCGGGTGGCCTGGTTTGGCATCCCGGAGAAGGGCTTGCGCGGGCTTTCGCTCAACATCCTCAACAGTTTCAAGCTGACCATCCCGGCCACCATCATCTCCTCTCTGCTCGGCTCGATGAATGGCTACATCCTCTCGAAATGGAAGTTCCGGGGCGCGAACCTGATCTTCACCCTTATGCTCTTTGGCATGTTCATTCCCTACCAATCCATTCTCATTCCTCTGACGCGCGTAATTGCTGCCATTGGTCTGGGGGGCACGATCTGGGGCTTGATTCTGATTCACGTGGTCTATGGCATCCCGATCACCACGCTCATCTTCCGCAATTACTACGCCGAAGTGCCCGACGAGATCATCGAAGCCGCCCGCATCGACGGCGCCGGCATTTTTGGCACCTACTGGCATGTGCTCTTCCCGCTGTCACTGCCTGGCTTCGTGGTCGTGATCATCTGGCAGTTCACCAGTATCTGGAACGAGTTCCTCTTCGCTGTCACCATCTTGCAACGTCCGGACCAGCAACCCATCACGGTGGCGCTTAATAACCTCTCTGGCAGCCAGATCAAAGAGTGGAATGTCGTCATGGCCGGCGCGCTCATCGCAGCCCTGCCAACGCTGTTGCTCTACATCATCCTTGGCCGCTTTTTCATTCGCGGTCTGTTGGCCGGGTCGGTGAAGGGCTAAGGTTCGGCAGATAGTCGATGAGATGGCGACCGCGCAAAGAGCCTGGCTGCCGGAGTTCTTCTGTGAATCCCGGAGAAATCCGCCAGGCTGCGGTCAAAAACCCTTGACAATCGCTCACATTCGATATATAGTATGATTGAAGACGAATGATATCGCCGATATTGCGGTGTCGATCCAGTAAACCTGCTTGTTTTTGAGCGTTTTTGATTGCTATAGAGGTATCATGGAATCTGGTGTCAGCCTCTCCAGCATGGAAAGACAGGAGCAACTGCTCCTGTTTTTGGAACAGCACGAACGAGCGACGGTCGATGAGCTGTCACAGCGTTTCGACGTCAGTGTGGCGACGGTGAGACGGGATCTGGAATCCCTGCAGGCCCAGGGTCTCATCCAGCGGTTTCACGGTGGCGCCAAGATAGCCAGACAAGCACCGCCAGAGTTGCCCGCCTTGAACCGCAGGGAAGAGCATGCCGATGAAAAGCAGCGAATTGGACGGGCGGCTGCCGGGCTGATCGAGGATGGCGACACGGTTTTCCTGGGCAGTGGCACTACGGTGCTGGATGTGGCAAGGCATCTACACGGGCATCGAGGGCTCTCCGTCATAAGCAATTCGCTGCTTGTGCAAAATGAGCTGTCAAAAACAGCCGCAATCACCGTGATCGGGCTTGGGGGAATCCTGCGGCACAGCGAGATGTCGATGATCGGTCACATCACCGAGCAGGCCTTGGCCGAAGTGAGAGCACAGAAGACCATCATTGGCATTCGCGCCATCGATGTTGAACATGGCCTTACTAACGACTATGTGCCCGAAACCATGACCGACCGGGCGATTCTTGCACAACCGGGCCAGACCATCATCGTGGCTGATCACAGCAAGTGTGCTCGGGTATCCACAGTTTGGCTGGCGCCCATCTCCTCCGTAGACACCCTGGTCACCGATGACAAGGCGCCCCCTGAATTCGTGGATGCCCTCGCAGCGCACAACATCAAGGTGCTCACCGTCTGAGTCGTCCATTCCCCAAGGAGGCCCTATCGAACCAACTGTGACAGCAGAGCGCGGCGATCAGTCCATCGACCGGGAACAGGGATCAGGGAAATGAGTGCATTATCCTCAATCTCCTCCCACTGGCAGAAATGTTTAGCAGACAACACCCCTTTAAGGAGGATTCTACCATGAAAAGCAAGAATATCCTGATCTTGGTGCTCAACCTGACACTGGTGACTGCCCTGCTGCTGGCTGGGTGCGTCGCGGCACCGCCGGCGCCACCGGCTGTGGAGCCACCGGCGGAAGATGCAGCAGCAACTGCTCCAGAACCGGAAGCCGAGGAAGTGGCTGAAGGTGAGACCATCACCGTCATCTTTCCGCAGCATGAGGCCGACCTGAGCGGAGCCTTCGAAGCCCGTGTCCGTGAATTCGAAAATGAAACTGGCATCGAGGTCGATCTCATTCAGATCGGCTGGTCCCAGGTGGCCGACAAGGTTGTGCCTGAATTGGCCACCGGCGGCAGCGCCTACGACGTCGTCGAATTCGATAACGGCTGGGTGGCGCAATGGTGCGGCGCCGGCTGGACGACGCCGCTTACTGATTTCATGCCGGAGGGATACACAGACGGGATGATACCGGGCCTGGTCGATCTGTTCTCTTGTCCGGACGGCACCGTGCATGGTCTTGTCTGGAACAACGATACCCGCTTTTTCTTCTACAATGCCGACAAACTGGCCGAAGCCGGTTTCGACGCTCCTCCGGCGACGGTGGAGGAGTTGGTGACACAGAGTCTGGCAGCCCAGGAGGCCGGGGTGGTTGAGTACGGCATGGCCCCTTTCTGGGACCAGGACTGGGCGCTGGGCAATGAGTTCCATTTCTGGAGCTACGCCTTCGGCGGTGAGATCGTCGACGCTGATGGTTGCTTCCAGTTCAACAAGGATCCCAAGACCCTGGCCGCTTTGGAATTCATGATCGACTCCCTCAAAAACGGCGTATCGAACCCGGCCGGGTTGACCTACGATCAGGCTACCTCGCAGGACATCCTTCTGAAGGGGAACTCGATGTTCATGCCCCAGGGCATCGCCGGCCTGATGACGTATGCTGACGATGAGTCGATTTCCAACGTTGCCGGGCAGATGCAGGTCGCCCTGGTTCCGGGCGCGGAGTCCGGCCAGAGCGCCACGCTCACCCTGCCGGAGGCCTACGCCATCCCGGCCAACTCGGAGCACAAGGAAGCGGCCTGGAAATTCATCGAGTACATGACCAGCCTTGAATCCAACAGAAAGCTCGCCCGGGAGATTGGTCTGTTGCCGATCTGGGTTGAACTCTACACCGATCCGGAGCTGACCGAGCTCTATCCTTTCTGGGCTGACTTCTCCGCTCAGTTGGAAACGGCCCGTGGTTTGTCAACCATCACCTGGTACGGCGATTTCATGGATGTCCTCATGCTCGAGATCCACAAGGCGCTGCTTGGCGATCAAAGCGCCCAGGAAGCGCTGGACGCCATGGCCGAGGGACTCTCTGAGTTCGAGTGCGTGCGCTAACCAGATAGATCACCGATCGAGATTCGTTGCGCGGTGATCATCGCGCAACGAATCTCTTCACCGGTGTCCCAGACAGATCAGGAATCTGAGAACGACCGACCTGATGGATAGCGACTCCTACGTGAGATCAGAAGCCCCCACCTCATCGCAACCTCCTCGTCGCGGCAGTGGCCTGCTTGAGCGCCTCAATCCGAAAAGCCAGAGTGCCCTGGGCCTGCTTCTGACGGTCCCGACCCTGATTGCCATCTTTGGCGTTGTCCTGATTCCGTTCGTCAGTTCTCTGTTGTTGAGCCTCCAGCGTCGCGATATCGGCCGGCCCCAATTGGATGGATTCGTCGGCCTGGGAAATTACCTCAAGCTGCTTCAGGATGACCGATTCATCAATTCCTTCTTCATTACCATCGGGTTCAGTCTGATTTCGGTCGTGTTGGAATTGATTCTCGGCATCGCCATCGCCATGGTCCTCAACCAGCGTTTCAGGGGACGGAGCCTCGTCCGAGGCCTGATCATTCTTCCCTGGGCGATACCCGCGATCGTTGCAGCGGCTATGTGGCAGTGGATTTTCAACGCCGATTATGGCGCGCTCAACGCCCTGTTGACCCAATTGGGTCTCATGGAGTCCTACAAGGTCTGGCTGGCCGACCCAACGGCGGCCAGAGCCCTGATCATCCTGGCCAACGTGTGGAAGGAGACTCCCTTTACTGTCCTGCTGGTGCTGGCGGCGCTGCAGGGCATTCCACAAGATCTTTATGAGGCCGCTGAAGTCGATGGCGCCACCGCCTGGCAACGCTTCAGTGCAATCACGTTGCGTTTGCTGCTGCCTGTCATCATGGTGATCGGATTCCTGCAATTGCTGTGGGGATTGCAAACCTTCGAGCTGGTTCAAATCATCACCAATGGTGGCCCGGCCAGTTCCACCGAGTTGCTCTCCTTGCGTATCTATGCCCAGACCTTTCGCTCGCTGCGCTTCGGCTATGGTGCTGCGATTGCCTATCTCACCGGTCTGATCGTGTTGATACCGGCCATTTTTTACATTCGCGCCGCCTATCGCAGTATTGTGGAGTATTAACCAGTGGTCAATCTCTCCAACTATCGGCATTTCTTCAAGAGCGCCCTGTTGTACCTGGCGGTGCTGCTTATCGTTATCTGGACAGTTGCACCCTATCTGTGGCTGATCATCTCCTCCTTCTCCTATCGAATCGACCTGCTACAGGTGCCGCTGCAATGGATTCCTCAACGAGTCACCCTGGAAAACTTCCAGGGACTCTTCTTCAGTGACGGAGGCACCAACGAAAATGCGGCCTTGTTCCTCCATTCACTGAGGAATTCAAGCATCATCGCCTTTTCGGCGACATTTCTGGCCCTGACGCTGGGGGTGTTCTCAGCATATGCGCTGGCCCGCCTCAGGTTTCCTGGAAGTAACGCTTCTGTAGCCATGATGATGGGCGCCCAGATGCTGCCGCCCATCGCCATGGTTATTCCCATGTATGTGTTGTTGCGCCGCTTCAATCTGCTCGACACGCATTACGGCCTGGTGCTGGTCTACCTCAGCTTCATCCTGCCTCTTGTGGTCTGGTTGATGCGCAGTTACTTCGCCTCGATTCCCTCTGAGCTGGAGGATGCAGCCCAAATCGACGGCTGCTCGCGCCTGGGCGCATTGTTCCGGATCATCCTGCCCCTATCGGGACCGGGGCTGGTCAGCGTGGCCGTCTTCGCCTTCATTGCCGCCTGGAATGAATACCTCTATGCCTTCATTCTGACGACCGCCGATGCCAAAACTTTGCCTGTGCTGATCGGCGAATTCAGCACCAAGCTTGGCCTGGAATACCTGCGCATCGCTGCGGCCGGGGTGCTGGCCAGCCTGCCGCCGGTGATCCTGGCCCTGGTGTTCCAGCGTTTTATCATGCAAGGCCTGACCGCAGGGGCTGTAAAGTGATC
>JAYELL010000017.1 GCA_034717495.1 Chloroflexota bacterium
TCATCCAAAGGATCCGAATGACCAGTTGGGGAAAATGTGAAGTTCTAGGGCGGGTTTTTGACGTTCGCGACGACGCCCAGCAGGGCATCCCCAAAATCCCTGCTGGGCGTAAATCGTGACAGTGTGTCCTCGCAGGTGCGAGGGATAGTTCAAGCTGCTGGAGCAATCAGATCAGCAGCTTGTAGGCAGTCTCGAAGCTGCCGCTGGCCTTTTCCAGCACAATCTTGATCTGGGCCCGGGTCATGCCCTTGGACTTGACCTTGGTCCAGAAGGATGAAATCCAGTCGACCGATCCATCGCGGCGGGTAATGAACCTGGGATCGCTGCCACCGGATGCCGCGCGCCCGGCAGAGTCGCCGTCGGTGCCGTTGTTGGCGCGCTCCACCGGCCTGCGCCGCAGAGGCACGACGACAGGCGTCTGCTCGACGGCAGCCGGCTCGCTCAACAGCATCCCGATGTCGCGAACCCGGATGTAAGCCAGGATGGTCAGGGCCCAGCGACGGGCGTCGTACAGGGCGTACCCTGTAAAAACCTCATGTGATGCCATTTGGTGCTAGAAAACGTGCCAAACTGGCCTTGTAGGCAGTATACTCATCCTTCATTTCGGAACCGCAAATGAGGATGAAGACATGATTTGGTACATCTTTGCGCAGTTGTATTCGACACTAATTGAGCTACTGCGCCTCTCACGAATATCAGCAGATGAAAAAGATCTTGAAATCCTGGTTCTACGCCAGCAATTGGATGTGATGGAGCGTAAGAACAATCAGGTGGTCAGGCCGAGCAAGGAAGAAAAATGGTCGTTGGCTGTGTTGGCGGCGGCGTTGAAAAAACGAGGTCGTTTGACAACCAGTCAACTGGGGAGGGTGATATACGCATCTTCAAGCCAGAGACGGTGATCGGCTGGCATCGGGAACTGGTGCGACGCAAGTGGAAACAGAAACCTGTTGATGCCGGCGGCAGACCACCGATCGGCAAAGAGTTGAGCGAACTGATCGTGCGCTTGGCGAAGGAGAATACGCGCTGGGGCTATGGCAAGATCGCTGGCGAGCTGCAGAAGCTGGGCTATGATGTCTCAGAAAGCACGGTACGCAATGTCCTCAAAGCGCATGATATCTTGCCAGCACCGGTGCGATTTGGTTCGATAGGTTGGCGCAAACTGATGGGACACTACAAATATCAACTGCTGGCCTGCGATTTCTTCACCGTGGAGACGATACGCATGCAGACGCTGTATGTGCTCTTCTTCATCGAGTTGGGAACGAGACGGGTCTACTTGGCCGGCGTTACTGAGCACCCTGATGGCGTCTGGGTGGCGCAGCAGGCTACCTCACGGACCGCCTGCTGGCGCCGGAACACGGTGTGGCTGCTGGATGAGCGTGAGGCTGAGTCAGATTTGCGATGTTTGATCAGAGACAATGACAAGAAATTCACCATGTCGTTCGATGCTGTATTCGAGTCCGAAGGGGTGAAAATTCTGCGCACGCCTTACCAGGCGCCTAACGCGAATTCACACGCTGAGCGCTGGGTGCGGACAGCCCGCGATGAGTGTTTGGACCACATTTTGATCTTGAATGAAGCCCATCTCCGGCGTACTCTGAACGAGTTTTCTGCATATTACAATACCAGGCGTCCCCACCAGGGATTAGATCAGCAATCGCCAGTGGCCAGAACGCCCCCAGAAGATACAGGTCCCGTGGCATGTCGCCAAGTATTGGGTGGCATCATCCACGATTACTACAGAGCACCGAATAATTTGGCGACACAATCCGTGTGAGTTTGGGAGTGGGGAGTGAATGGAAGATTATAAGGACAACCGGAGCTGATGACTCGGGCGCCTTGGTTATTGCGTGATGATCGAAGTATCAATCCTTTCTGATACTCAATGAAATGGTGCTTCCCTTCGACGCGTCAGTTTTGCGAATCCGATGCGCTAAACGGTCTAAGATATCGGTCTCAGACAGACCCAAAGCAGGATCAATCGGATGGGATGGGGTATTTGCACCCTACGGGTGTTTGGGGCTGGATGCGCGGTGCCCGCAGCTCCAGGTCAGGCCCGCGCGGGGTGGGGTAGAGGAGCCCGGAGCGCCGGCCGTCTTCCGGAGCGATGGAGTACTTCTGGCTGTTGCCGATGACCTGCATGAGATCATGAAGTCCTATTTCGATCCGCCTGCCTTCGGCCAGATAGAGCACTTCCATCAATGTGATCGCGGAAACGAAAACGTGATGTTGGCCTTGATCGGTCTCAGCGAGGATCTGTGAAGCCTGTCGCCCGAGAGCAGGATGCTGCCGCAGGTGGCCGTATCGTGTAAAAACATTGTTCGAACCAATTGGGAGTGGCAGGTTGCCAGGCTTGTTCAAGCCCGGTCGATTGCCGAAAAACTGCCGATGTATTGCCGATAAATTGCCGATAACCGGTAGGCGCGCTTGCGGCGGGAGGGCTCTGCTACTTCTAGAAAGCCAGCATTTACCCAATCTTGCATGAGATTGCGGGTCATGCGGTCGGACAAGCTCAGCGCCTGAGCCACATCCCTGGTGGTGATTTGCTCAGCCCTGCTGAACATGCCCAGGACGATGCGAGCGCGGCGGTCAAGCTGTCTTACGACTTCCGGTTCGGGGGGGAGGGGACGCTCAGCCAAGCGTAACGCTTCTTCCTGGGCCAATCTGAACACATGGGCCAAGGTGTCGATGAAATACGCCAGCCAGGGCGTCAGATCGGCATGCGCCCGGCCTTCGTAGTAGTTGTGGTGGGGATGCGTAACCAAAGCTTGATAGTAGCCTTCCAGGTCGCGGGCGTGATGTTCTTCCAGTGAGAAGTAGCCGTTTAGCCCATAGCTTCCCCGATGCAGGATGAGGGTAGCCAGCAGGCGGGCGGTGCGGCCATTGCCGTCGAAGTAGGGATGGATGGTCACAAACTGATAGTGGGCCAATCCGGCGATGATTGGCGCTGGAACGCCACCCTTTTCCGCTGCTTGCACCCAATTGACAAGACCCCGCATTAGCGCGGGCACATCCTTCGCTTCTGGCGGCATGAAGACGATAGCGCCACTGGCCATATCACGGATCATATTCTGGCCATCACGATAGGGAGTGGGGCGGGCTCGCTTGCCATGCTCGACCACAGCGTGGAGCCGTTGGATCAATGTTTCGGAGAGTGGCTTGCCCCGCGCCGCCCAGGTTTCCACGCGCGCGAGCGCCTCCCAGTAGTTACGCACTTCGGCAACGTCCCTTTCCCGGCCCTGGAAGGTGTGCGCTTCGTGGATGACCTGCTTCGCTTCTTCCAGGGTGAGGCGATTTCCTTCGATGCGAGTGGAGAAATGGGTGGAACGTATCTTTGCTCGCCGTCTCAACTCGGCCTGGGCAGTGGGCGGCAGAGGCGTATGCTCGACCACCGCCTTCGTCGCCTCGATGGCCATGAGCTGCTGAGCGATGGCCGGTGTGATGGTGTAGACGGGTTGCCAGGTGGTTGAATTCATCAGATTCTCAATGGATGATGTACTGGCAAATGCAAAGCAGTTCATCGTCATCCCAAGCAATGCGTTCCCAATATTGCTGTGTCGTTGGCCCAATCCCGGAGCGTTTCAGGCCGGTGGTGAAGTAGGTCTCGATGCCGGTGCTCAGGGGAAACTCCCGAACGACGATGCCCGGAACCGCGTCCAGGTTGAGCTGATCCTGGCCCAGGATCAGCTGGCCGGCTTTCTCCAGCAGCCGATCGGTGTTTGCCGGGTCCGTTCTTCGGGGGTTGACATGGGTGTGTGGTAAGAACGTTCTCAAGAGGACCACCCCGACAGATAAGAACAACTCGCGCGGACTGGTGTCGGGCGAGCCTGTGGTGACACAACGGGTGTTGCCGAGGTGCTCGCCCTCGGCTGCACGTTGGTGGCCTCGACAGTGTGCAAGACTGGTCGAGGCGTTTGTTTACAACTGAACAGATTATATGCGATTGGTGTCGAATCGGCAATCGCCCAGCTTCCTGGTGGTTTTTGTGCTTCTGGCGGGCGTGCCCTGTCTTTCGACATGGTCGAAGCGGGAGGATCTGGCCGGTACGAAGTCGTTAACGCAGCGACGCGGGGATTGCGAAGCACTCAGAGCGGCAGCGAAGAGCACGGAGACAGGGGGATGCGGCTTCCAGAAGACGGCAGACAGCGGACCGCAGACGACTTCCAGAAGACAGCAGACAGCGGACCGGGAGGTCGGGAGGGTTTGGACCACGAAGGCGGTTTGGACCACGAAGGCGCGAAGGACGCGGGGACACGGCTTCCAGAAGACGGCAGACAGCGGACCGCAGACGGCTTTCAGAAGACGGCAGACAGCGGACCGCAGACGGCAGAGGGACGGGGACACAGCGACACGGTGACACGGGGACGCGGGGACGCGGCGATGGGGAGAGGCGGTGGTAGAGTGAAACAGAAACGGTCCTGGCGCGAGGGGGCGTGGCAACGGTCGGCGTGGGCGCGGGTGGAGGCGGCGGGGAAGCGCCTGGATGGCAAAGAGGGTGAGACGGGGCAACGATATTTGCGGGAGCGGGGCCTGGAGCCGGACACCTGGCGAGCCTGGCGACTGGGGTATGTGCCGGTGGTGCATGGCCGAAAGAGGATCAAGGGACAGTGGTGGGATGTGGGTCTGGGCGCAGCTATTGCCCTGCCGTGGATTGATGGGGACAAGCTAATGGCATTGCAGTACCGGCTGATCGAACATGAAGCGTTGCGATATTGGCAAAAGGCTGGCGGAACAAGGACTCTGTTTGGCCTGCATCTGGTCGAGGGCCGGTCAGTCCTGGTGGCCTGCGAGGGAGAACTCAACGCTGTGAGTATCTGGCAGGCAGCTCGCGATTGGGCCGACGTGGTGTCGTTCGGGCCGCAGGGGAACCTCCAGCGGGCGTTGCAACACCTGGGTCCATTGGCCGACCGGTACGAGAAGGTGCTCGTCTGGGCGGATGAGGCGGCCTGGGCGCTGGCGGCGGCTGGCAAGCTCGGGGACCGGGCGGTGGCGTTACGGTCGCCGATGGGCATGGACGCGAATGATATGCTCGTTGTGGGGGTGTTGGGGGAGTTTCTCCAGAGTTTCAGAGTTTCAGAATTTCAGAGTATCGGAATGTCGGAGTGACGGGTAGGGTTGTTATTCCGGTGAGATGTCGCTGGGAGATGTCAGAATCCACTTCGCTTCGCTGCGCCCGCTCCGGGGCGCCTGACGGCGGGACTTCGTGTCTGGATACCAGAAGGCCATGTAGCGGGCGCGATTATTGATGGACGTAAATGGTTGAGGGGAACATCAT
>JAYELL010000018.1 GCA_034717495.1 Chloroflexota bacterium
ACGCCCCTGCCTACCGGGCGGGCACAAGGCCACGCCCCTACCTACCGGGCGGGCACAAGGCCGCGCCCCTGCCTACCGGGCGGGCACAGGGCCACGCCCCTACCTACCGGGCGGGCACAAGGCCGCGCCCCTGCCTACCGGGCGGGCACAAGGCCACGCCCCTACTGAGGTTGCACCTGAATATGCGGCGCGTAGAAGTAGTATCCCTGGACGGGGCTTGTTTCGTTGCGGGCCGCCGGCCAGTCAACATAATCCTGGAAACCGTGCTTCTCCACCTGGTCATAGAGGAACAGGGAAGGCGCCAGCTCGGCGATAAAGTCCTGCAGTTCGCGGTACTTGGCGAACCGTTCTTCTTGATCGGCCGTCGCCAGGGCATCTTCGATCGCGGCGTCATACTCTTCGTCGAGCAACCATTCGTTCTGCAGCCACTGGTTGGCGGTGTTGGTAATGATAGCGCTGGTAGAGCATGGTGCCGGCCTCGGGCAAATCGGCTGTTACGTAGATGGTGACGATATGGGGGCTGGTTTCCTGGGCGCTGGTATTATCGACGGTGCTCAGCCATGGCACCGAGACGACCTTGACGTCGATGCCGATCTCGGCCATGTTGGACTGGAAGAGCAGGGCAAACTTCTCTTCGTCCGGTACCTCGGAAACCCAGTGAAGCTCGACCGGGTTGTTGGCGAGATCGTCGGCGTACTGGCACTGGGCCAGTTCCTCTTTGGCCTTATCCAGGTCGCGAGAGAATACAAACACGTCAGGATTGTGACCGCCCACGCTTACCGGTACGGGACTCTTCGATTGTTGCGTGCCAGGCCACTCCAGCGACACGGCCGTGTCATAGTCAAAGGCGTAGGCCATGGCTCGGCGGCAGTGAACATCGTCGGTTGGGGCAAGCTTGGTATTGATCATGTAGTAGAACTCGTTCATCGTCGGGATGGCGGCGATATCGACACCCTCGATTTCGTCGAGGGCCTGCAAAGCCTGAACGGTCTGCCACTGATCGGTGATCTCCAGTTCCTGGTTGGCCATCAGGGTGCGGATGGTTACACCTTCGGTGGTGCCGATAAAGCGGACTTGATCGGGAGCATTGGGCGCAAACTCGCCCCACCAGTCCTGGTTTTTCTCCATGAGCAGGAACTCTTCGAGAGGGAACTCCTTGACCGTGTAAGGTCCGGAGCCTGCGTCGTTTACCAGCAGCCAGTCTTTGCCGAAGTCGCCGTGCTCTCCGTAGGGACCTTCAGCCGCCGTGTTGGCCTTCACAAGGTCCTCGTTCAAAACATACAGGCGCAGCAGGCTGGGGAGGAAAAGACCGCTGGGTGCCGCCAGCTTGAATTCGACGGTGTTTTCGTCGATGGCTGTGGCGCTCTCTGCATCGGCCAGCATATAGGCAAAGCCTTCGACGATGCTGGTCAGGCGGTCGAAGCTGTAGACCACATCGCTGGCTGTGAGTTCGCTGCCGTCATGGAAGGTGACTCCCTCGCGCAACTTGAAGGTGTAGGTCGTGCCATCATCGGAGACCTGCCAGGATTCGGCCAGCCAGGGGTCGACACCACCATCCGCATTGGGGAAGATGAGGGTATCGTAAAGGTTGATCAGAGAGGCAGAGCTGGAGAAGTCATTGCCTACGGCCGGGTCGATGAAAGTGGGCCAGGAAAAGGTTACCCGCAGGGCGGTTGGGCCCGCTTCTGCTGCGGGGGAATCTGCGGCTTCCTCGGCTGGCGCAGCGGGGGCCGTTGTGTCAGCCGGAGCGGATGGTGCGACAGCTGTGCAGGCGGAGAACATCAGAACCGCAACGAGCAGGAATGCTACTATTGCGTGGCGTTTTCTAAGGAGAAGCATCTCTTCACCTCCTACCGGGAAAGAGTGGAGCGAATGGTGTTTTCTGCAATTGACGGGTAATCGGGATATCTGTTTGTGTGCTCGGAAGGTCGCCTCCTTTTTTTGAATCGTGCGGCTCGAACCGCGAGTCTGGCGGGTGTCTTCGTCCACTGATTTAGGAGAGACCGGCGGCAGCGGCGGAGCCGGGGTTCGATGGGGTTACCTGCTGGCAGTGGTGCCAGAGTTTTTCTGCCGACAAGTCTGGTGCGATAAGATTGGCCCACAGGGGTATGGGCGGTCAGTATTGCTCCAGGTGGATCTCGAAGCACGGCAGAACAATCTGGAAGGAAAAGTAACCTAAAACCCCTTTTTGTCAACCGGGGTTTGGCGGTACCATCGCCTGTTGTTTGTCCCTTGTCGGCTACTCGGGTATACTCGTAAGGTGGGTATCACGATGTTTGCCCGTTCAACTGACGCGACTCCAACCATGATGTCGAGGCCCAGCCGTGAAATACTGGACAATCAGAATCCTCGTTGCACTCTTTATGTTGCCGGGATTCACGCCACTGGCAGCGCAGGCCGATGAGCCGATGCCTCCCCCGCTGGAGGAGACATTGCCCTTTTCCTACGCTCGAATCTGGGATAAGCCGGTGCCGGTCTTTCCTGCACCGGGCGATCCGGTCCGCATGAATCCCACAACTTATCTGTTGCCTCCCGACTCCTGGGTTAGCATCGATGGTGTTGTAGAGTCCGGTGAATGGCTCTGGTACCGGATCGATGATGGTGCCTACGTGCTGGCCAGCGATGTCTTGCAGCCGGCGCCGTCGGACTTCCAGGGGGTCGCGCTGGATGCAACCCCTCTCACCATGATGGGTTTCACTATCACGGACAATCTCAATGTACGGGTCCGTCCCAGCGCCGTTGCGGACAGCCCACCTTTGAGAACCTTGCCTCGTTACAGCACAATCAATATCCTGGGTATTGAAGAGGAGCCGGACGGCATCTGGTATCGCATCGGCCCGCAAGAGTTTGTGCACGGTGATTTCGTGCGCGTCGCCTATCCCGTGTCCCGTCCCCACGGCGTCGCATCGGACGAACGCTGGATCGCGGTCGACCTGGCTGAGCAGACACTGAGCGCCTATCAGGGGGACCGCCTGGTCTACGTGACGATGGTGTCCAGCGGTTTGCCTGACTGGCCGACCCAGGAGGGCCTCTTCCGCATCTGGGTCAAGTTTGGTGCGGGCAAAATGGAGGGAGGCAGCGTCGAGGGTGGCGACTACTACTATCTGCAGGATGTGCCGTGGATCATGTATTTCTCCCGCGAGATCGGGTTGCACGCTGCTTATTGGCACGATCGCTTTGGCACACCCCGCAGCCATGGATGTGTCAATCTGAGCCCGCGGGATGCCCTCTGGCTTTTCAACTGGGCCACACCTCACCTGCCGGACGCCACCAATCTGATTGCTTACCACGGCAGTCATAACCCCGGCAGTTGGGTTTACATTTTCAAGTCGGGCTGACGGCCTATTCGGCCGGATGGTGGGCAAGGAGACAAGTAGATAAGGAGACAAGTAGATAAGTAGACAAGTAGATAAGGAGACAAGTAGATAAGGAGACAAGGAGACAAGTAGACAAGTAGACAAGTAGATAAGGAGACAAGGAGACAAGTAGACAAGTAGACAAGTAGACAAGTAGACAAGTAGATAAGTAGACAAGTAGACAAGTAGGCCGTTGGAGATGCTTCGGCACGCCCTCAGCATTGACACTGACAAGGCCGAAGTCTCGTAGTAGTGATAGATAACCGAGCGAAAGGCAGACAAATGACGAACGATTCCCTGAATATTATTGACAATCGGACCGGGAGTTCCTACGAGTTTCCCATCACGGATGGAACGATCAGCGGTATGGAATTTCGGCAGATCAAGACAGATGATCTGGATTCTGGTCTCAAGGCCTATGATCCTTCTTTTCTCAATACCGCCTCCTGCCGAAGCAAGATTACCTACATCGACGGGGCCAAGGGCATTCTGCGATATCGAGGCTATCCCATCGAACAACTGGCCGAACAGTCGACCTTCCTGGAGGTGGCCTATCTGCTGCTGTACAACGAGCTACCTACGGAGGCCCAGCTCGACCAGTGGGTAAGCGACGTGAAGAGCGAGCTCTTTGTTCATGAAAACATCCGTCACTTCCTGGATGCCTTTCGCTATGACGCGCACCCCATGGGCATTCTGGTCGGCACGATCGCTGCTCTCTCTACCTTCTACCCCGATGCGCAAGACATCGATGACTTCCAGTCGATCAGGATGCAGACGCGGCGGTTGGTGGCGAAAATGCCCACGCTGGCTGCTTTTTCCTTTCGCCATTCAATGGGTTTTCCCTACGTGTATCCGGATAGTGAACTGAGTTACACCGGCAACTTCTTGAACATGATGTTCAAGATGGCCGAGATGGAATACAAACCGGACCCCGTGTTGGAACAGGCGTTGGATGTGCTCTTCATATTGCATGCCGATCACGAGCAAAACTGTTCCACCAGTACCATGCGCGTGGCGGGCAGTGCCCACGCCGATCCCTATGCCGCCGTGGCCGCGGCCGCCTCAGCCCTCTTCGGGCCACGACACGGCGGCGCCAACGAAGCGGTGTTGCGAATGCTCGGCGAAATCGGTGATACCTCCAACATTCCCGCCTTCATGGAGAGCGTCAGGCGGGGTGAGCGCCGGCTGATGGGCTTTGGCCATCGCGTTTACAAGAATTACGACCCGCGAGCCAGCATCATCAAGAAGGTTGCCCACGATGTCTTCGCGGTGACCGGTCGCAACCCGCTGCTCGATATCGCCGTTGAACTGGAGGAAATTGCGCTGAACGAGGAGTATTTTGTCCAGCGCAAGCTCTATCCCAACGTCGATTTCTATAGTGGAGTTATCTATCAGGCGCTGGGACTGCCCACCAGCATGTTCACCGTCATGTTTGCCATCCCGCGCACGATTGGATGGATAGCCCAGTGGCGTGAGTTGCTGCAGGATCCGGAGCAGCGTATCGCCAGGCCGCGGGAGTACTATGGCGGCGCCGGCAGGCGTGATTTCGTGCCGATCGCTGACCGGCAGGCGAAACAGGCAACGGCCGAGGAGGAGAACCAGGTTTCGGCCGAAGGAAATCTTACGGTGATCGATAACCGGACCGGCAAGAGCTACGAGTTGCCCATATCCGACGGAGCCATCAGGAGCATTGATCTGCGACAAATCAAGGTCGATGACGATGACTTCGGCATCATGAGCTACGATCCCTCATTTTTTAACACAGCATCCTGCCGCAGCAGCATCACCCATATAGACGGCGAAGAAGGCATCCTGCGCTATCGGGGTTATCCCATTGAGCAACTGGCTCAACAATCCACCTTTCTGGAGACAGCTTATCTCCTGCAGTATGGGGAACTGCCCACGGAGAACCAGTTTGATCAGTGGATCGACGACATCAACCAGCGGGGCATGATCCACGAAAATATCCTGGGTTTTCTGGACGGCTATCGCTACGACGCCCATCCCATCGGCATCCTCATCGGTACGGTCGCCGCGCTTTCCACCTACTATCCCGATGCCCTGGATGTCAACGATCCCGCCTCAGTTGAGCTACAGACCCGCCGACTGATTGCCAAGATGCCAACGTTAGCTGCTTTCGCCTATCGACATTCGCAGGGATTGCCTTTCGCCTATCCGGATGACAACCTCAGTTACACCGGTGATTTCCTGAGTATGATGTTCAAGATGACGGAGAAGGAATACGAGCCCAATCCGGTGCTGGAACGGGCGCTGGATGTGCTCTTTATCCTGCACGCCGATCATGGGCAGGCCACATCGACGACTACCATGCGTATGGTGGGCAGTGCGTTGGCCGATCCCTACGTGTCCGTTGCCGCGGCGATCGCCGCACTACGCGGGCCCAAACATGGTGGGGCCGCAGAAAAAGTATTGGACATGCTGAATGAGATCGACACCCCCAGGAATGTACCGGCCTTCATTGAGAAGATCAAACGAGAAGAACAACTTCTCATGGGTTTTGGCCACCGCGTGCATAAGAACTACGATCCACGGGCCAACATCACCAGACAGATGGCTCAGGAAGTGATCGAGGCAACCGGCTCCACTTTGAAGCTCGATGTTGCCAGGGAGTTGGAGAGGGTTGTGCTGGAGGATGATTACTTCATTGAACGCCAGCTCTATCCCAATGTCAATTTCTACACCGGATGCATTTACACGGCCGTTGGTTTGCCCAATGACATGTTCACTGTCATGTTTGCCATTCCCCGGGTGGCGGGGTGGATGGCCCAGTGGCGGGAACTGCTGCAGGATCCGGAACAGCGCATCGCGCGACCGCGGCAGATATATGATGGCGTTGCTTTGCGGGATTATGTGCCGATCGAGAAGCGGGGCTGAGGTAATTGTCAATGGTCAATGGGTGAATTGCCAATTGTCAATGCTCGGCAGTTTGCAGGAAATGAGCCGCAGCGCTGTCCTGCCCACTCCGGGGCACCTCCTCACGGAGCGCTTGCTACCTCACGGATCAGCTGCTGCCGTAGCGTGACGGCGAGCGCAGTCGAAGGGACCGGAATGAACCGCAGATGACGCTGATGAACGCAGGTGGACGCAGATCAATCCAAGAAAAGGATCAGAGAAGAACTACGCCCATCGGCCGAAGTAACTTCTCTGGTTTGTCCAGGCTAAGATGTGTACACCAGCCTGCTTTCAACCTTGCTGTTGAGGTTCTGATGGTGTCGAAGGTACTCCTCCAGGACCTCACGAATGGACGTGGTCGCGACGTGGGGTCCTGCAATTTCCCGCAGCTCCTGGCCGGTTATTCCCATGTTGGCGGCCGCATTGATCATATGAAATTCCTGAAGGCAGATGGTATATTGCTGATCGTCCCGCACAGGTTGACCGTCGATAGCCAGCGATTCCAGGCTCCTGGTGGTGTCGTTGTACACTGCCCTGACTCCCCGGCTGACCTGCTGGCACTGGCTTTCGCCTGGAATTCGGTTATCTGGCCGCATGATGTGCGTGAAGATCTGCGTTAGCTGTGCCCCGGTGACGGCGAATCTGTAGAGCGCCCCATCATAGGCGTAGATGCGCCTCAGGTCGCCCAATGTCACGATGGGACCCAGCTGGGTCCCTCGAATGGAACCGCTGCCGACGAAGGCTATATCTGCATGGGCACTTTGGGCCAGAATATCGGCGAACAGATTGCCCAACGCCGTTTCTTCTTCGCGCAGGGGATGGGTCAACTTCTGCGCCAACCGGCAGATCATCGTATTGTATTTGCGATCGACGACCTGCTGGAAGGTATCGATAAACGCCTGAAACTCCTCGTCCGGTTCAGCCAACGTGCTGTCCACCGGCAGAAGTTGCCATTGCCACTCGACGATGCTGTTGGTGTCGTCGTCCACGATGATGTCGAAGCGCCCTATCTGATCTGAACCAACGCCCGCCTGGGTGATCAAGATGTCGTTGATGATGGCAGGCTCCTCCAGAATCGTGTGGGAGTGCCCGCCGATGATCAGATCCACGCCCCACTCTGGATTGAGCATGGTTGCCAACCTCTTGTCCGATTCGAAGCCAATGTGTGTCAGGAGAACGGTCAGGTCGATATCCTCATCCTTGTAGGCATTGCAGATGCGGCCCGCCTCGTCACTGGCTTCCTCCAGGGTCAGGAAGGTGCCAATATCAGTATCCATCTTCAAAGCCTGTAGGATCTCCTGGGTGATGATGCCGATGAACATGATGTCGAATCCAGCCACGTTGACGATGTGATAGGGCTGCATCAGGCGCTTGTGGTACTGTTTGATGTACAGATTCGCCACCACGATGGGGAAGTTCGCCATCTTTTCCAGGAAGAGCAGGTGGCCCAATCCGTAGTCCAACTCATGGTTGCCCAGGGTAGCCACATCGGGAGCCAGGTAGTTCATCAGTTCCATGGTGGAAACGCCCTTGAATTCCGAATCGATCATGGAGCCCTGGACCATGTCGCCGGCGATGATGTAGAGAACGTTTTCCTCCTCCTGCCGCACCTGATTGATGTACCCTGAAAGAAGGGACAGCCCGCCGATCAGGTGGCCTTCGGCACCATCTAACTCGGCCTGGAAATCGCCGTGGATGTCATTTGAATGCAGGATCGTAAACCGTTTGGTATTCATCGTGCTTCTCCTTAAAGTACTGGAGTTACGCAGTTCGCACGCAGCGCCTGCGGTCCTGCGCAGGTGTACTGAGTGCGACCGAAGGGAGCAATCGAAGTGTGCGAACGGGTCAAATGACATCCTGAGCTTGTCGAAGGGCGGCATTTGACCCGAATTTTGCCAAGTGCGTAACTCCAGTCAATTTCTCACGTGCGACGCACTTGGTCCACAAAATCAAGCCGATATGGATAACAATCTGATCCAATGACACCTTTGGAGCCATATGGGCAAGTGCGTTGCATCTGCTTAGAAACTTGCCACGCCCATGACTACCAATCGTCATGGGCGACCTCGATGGACTCCCGCCTTCCCGGCGTTCGCGAGGATGACAGTGGGAGTGACGGATGCGTGAGTTTGTTGTACCGGCGCATCCCGCGACCGCCGTGGGATGGATCACTAGCTAACTCTCACCTCTCGGTGGCCTTACCTAGCTAGCTCACGCACCGTCTGCTGACGTCTCGCACCGCTTGCTAGCGTCACGGTACGCCTAGCTCACGCACCGCCTGCTGGCGTGCTGGCGTGCTAGGCCGCATCGTCTGCTGACGTCCCGCATCGCTTGCTACCTCACGGATCGGCTGCTGCCGTAGCGTCGCAATGACATCTGTACAGTTACAATTGGTGTTGATAAATCCGATCCTGCTACCGCTTGGCAACAGCTTTTAGTACCATGGCGATCCAGAAGAAAAGCCAGGCGGATAGGGCAATGCCGGCCAGCGGGATGATCGAAGGATTGAATACGGGCTCGTAACTGACCCCGTCCGGTGTAATCTTGATGTAACCGCGAGGGGTGGTGGTCGTGCGACCACCACCGCCGCCACCGCCTTCAGGGGTGATCGCCTCGGCGACGATCTCGTCGATCGTCTGCTCAAGCTCTTCTACATCTTCGGCCTCTTCAACGTCCGGACCTTTCTTTTCCGCTTCGGGGTCGCCCTCAGCCACAGCACTCGGGGCTGGTCCCTGTCCATAGCCGAATCCGTAACCGAAGCTGGCTGTGACCGACGCGACGGGAATTACAGTCAGGTCCCCCTCGGTGCTTGGTCTGCCAAAGACATTGCTGACCTGCATGCGGTCGATGATTCGTACAAGAGGTTCGGCTACTTCCTGGATCTGGCCGGCCACATCTAGCTGGCCGGAAACGTCCTTTTCCGTCATGATTACTTAACCTCCTCGGTTTCTGCAATTGCCCCTTTTTGGGGCTTGAATCGGATGGCCAACGTGAGCAGGCTACCGAGTATGCCGATCAGCAGCCCGGCAGCTGCCATAACGCGTAGCGATTCTGTTAGCGGGTCCACGATGGGAACGCGGTAGGACTCGTAGTCGCCCTTGTGGACCAGCACCTCCTGAGGTGAGAGCTGCAAGGAGCCACCCCCACCGCTGCCGTTCGCGCCGCCGCCGCTTCCGACACGGCCAGTGAGTTGTGCTACGGGGGTGACTGCCCGTTCACCGAACTGCAAGGGTTCTCCCTCGAGACGGCGGTCAATCTTCGAAATTGCCACCGGTATCTTCATTGCGTTGGCTCCTTTCTTTCCTGGCTGGCATCGTTTCGATCTGGCGATGACTGCTGGATTTCATTTCCCATTGTACCACAGATATCGCTCATCGATCTGTTGGCACTATCCCGGTTTTGCAGTCATCTGGTACCTGTTGTACAATGCATCCACTTCTTAAAAGGGAGTAGAAATTTGAGTGAATTTTTCTATGGTGGACAGGCAGTACTTGAGGGAGTAATGATGCGTGGCCGTTCTCATGCGGCCGTTGCTGTGCGTGACCCGGCTGGCGAGATCGTGGTTCACCAGGAGCCGTTGACAGCGGCAGTCTATACAAAACCCTGGGCCCGGTGGCCGTTTGTGAGGGGCCTGACTCTCCTCTGGGATGCCCTGGTCCTGGGAACCCGATCGTTAATGTGGTCGGCGGACGTCGCCTTGAGCGAAGAGGACGACGTCGAGTTTACAGGTCCTGTCGCCTGGACTACTGTGGCGATCTCCCTGGCAGTCGCAATCGGCATCTTTTTCTTCATTCCTGCGGCCACTGGAAAGTGGATCGAAAACCAATTTGCCTTGTCGCCGATCGCTGGAGCTTTCCTGGAAGGGTTCCTGCGGCTGGCCCTTTTCCTCGCCTATCTCATCCTCATCGGACAGATGTCCGACATCCGGCGTGTTTTTCAATATCACGGCGCAGAACACAAGACGATCAATGCCTATGAGGCCGGTGCACCGTTGACGCCGCCGTCGGTGTCGCGCTTTTCGGTCCAGCATCCGCGTTGTGGCACAAGTTTTCTGTTGATGGTGCTGTTGATCAGTATCATTCTTTTCGCACCTTTGCACTTCAATTTCCTGCCTGGCGCCTGGAGCTTTATAGCCAGGATGATATCCAGGTTGCTGTTGATTCCAGTGGTTGCCGGGATCAGCTACGAGTTTTTGCGCTATACGGCTCAACACCAGGACAGCGCCTTTATTCGCGCAGTGACGGCGCCGGGGCTTGCCCTGCAGCGCCTAACAACCCGAGAGCCCGAGTTGGATATGCTGCAATGTGCTATCGACGCCCTGGTTCCTGTTTTGACTGCCGATGGCATCGAGGTTGACGGCGTGACCAGTTCGGAGGTGTTGGTCGAGCCTGATACACTTGAAGAGGTGGCGGTACCAGCCTGAGGAACGGGGATCAAGTAACTGTCCCATTTCTGAATCGTAAGATGCTTAAACATTTTTCACGGAGGGTTGATCCATGCGAAATAAGATCTCCATCATTGGTGCTGGCTTCGTGGGCGCTACGGCTGCCCATTGGTGTGCCACCAAGGAATTGGGCGATGTAGTCCTTGTCGACATTGTCGACGGCATGCCCCAGGGCAAGGCGTTGGACCTCCTGGAGGCAGGCCCTGTCGAGGGATATGACCTGAACATTATCGGTACCAACGACTACAAGGACACGGCCGATTCCGACATTGTCGTGATTACCGCCGGTTTGCCTCGCAAACCAGGAATGACCCGTGAAGACCTGGTGGGAGTCAACTCCAAGATCGTGACCGAGGTCGTCCGGGAGGTAGCCAGGTACTCTCCCAAGGGCATCATCATTCTGGTCACCAACCCGCTGGATACCATGTTATATGTCGCCAAACGTGCCAGTGGTTTTCCCCGGGAACGGGTTATTGGTCAGGCGGGTGTTCTGGACAGCGCCCGTATGCGGGCTTTCATTGCCCTGGAACTGGGTGTCAGCGTCGAAAACATCCATGCCTTCGTTATGGGAGGCCATGGCGACGAAATGGTGCCCCTGCCTCGTTATTCCACGGTAGCCGGCGTACCCATTACCGAGTTGATGCCGCCTGAACGAGTCGAGTCAATCGTGCAGCGAACCCGCAAGGGGGGCGGTGAGATCGTGTCACTGCTGAAAAAGGGCAGCGCGTTCTTCGCTCCAAGCGCCGCCACCATGCAGATGGTAGAGGCCATTCTGAAGGACAAAAAGCAAATCTTGCCCTGCTCCATCTATCTGGAGGGCGAATATGGCCTGAGCGATATTTGCTTCGGTGTGCCTGTCAAGCTGGGCAGGGATGGCGTGGAAGATATCCTTGAGATCGAACTGAATGAAGACGAGAAGGCCGGATTGAACCGTTCGGCCGCGCTGATCCGATCCAGCATGGAAGCGCTGGACCTGTAAGGAGGCGAGGGAAGATGACCAGGTGTTTGGTCGTATATGCCAGTAAGTACGGATCCACCCGGGAAGTTGCTCAGGCTATTGCCGATGGCTTAGGGGCCGATTTGGCTGCCGCGGGAAGCTATCCGGATGTTCGCCCCTATGATTTGGTCGTTTTGGGGTCGCCCATTTATGGCGGTGATTATCGGGAAGCGATGATCAAGTTCGTTCGCACAAAAAAGAGTGCTCTGTCCAAGCGCATGATTGCTGCTTTCATCACTGCTGCGGCCGACTGGAAGATCGACCCGGGACTTACCGGCGATGAGGATGAACTGCTTTTCACCCAGGATGAGTATGCGCAAGGTCTGGCGCAGATGGCCGGCGGAGAGACCCTCAGTTTCAAGGGTTTCGGTGGCCGCCTGATCCCGGAGGATCTTGATGCGTCGGATTTCGAAATGCTGAGTTGGTTTTATCGCTGGTTGATGCGGGAGCCGTTAAGGGGCTTTGATTTGATCGACCTGCCAGAAGCCTCTCTCTGGGGCACGGAACTTCGGGAGATGGTTGGTATTCAGGAAGAGTCATAATCGGCCAATCAGGCAGCCCACTCAACTGGCCGGCGGCGAGGCCTTGGACAGTCGTGGCCTGACGAAATCATTCAGGAGGAATATCGAGATGCAGTATGGACAGGTGAGCAGCTACGGAATTGACAATCATGGTGTGTTAAACACCGGGGATATTCACTGGAATCTTTCGCCACCCAAGCTGGTGGAAATGGCAGTGCTGCGAGGCGAAGGAATCCTGGCCGAAGGAGGTCCCTTTGTCACGGTGACAGCGCCCTATACAGGCCGGTCACCCAACGATAAATACACCGTGAAAGAGCCCTCCACGGAGGAGAATATCTGGTGGGGAAAGGTCAATGTCCCCATCGCCGAGGAAGTCTTCAAGTGTCTTTACCGCAAGGTGCTGGCTTACTTTCAGCATAGGGACCTGTTCGTACGCGATGCCTACTGCGGGGCCGATCCCGATTACCACCTCAAGGTACGAGTAGTATCCGAACGTGCGTCCGCAAGCCTGTTTGTCTACAACATGTTTGTGGACCCTGACCCTTCGGAATGGAGCTACTTTGAGCCTGAGTTTACCCTGTTGCATGCACCAGGGCTCAAGGCAGACCCTGGCTTCGATGGCACCCAATCCGAAGCCTTTGTAGTGGTCAACTTCGATAAACGCATTGTATTGATCGGTGGCACCTCCTACGCCGGGGAGATAAAAAAGTCCATCTTTTCGGTAATGAACTACCTGATGCCCTTCCGCGGTGTTTTCCCGATGCATTGCTCAGCAAATCTGGGTCCCAAGGGTGACACAGCGCTCTTCTTTGGTCTCAGCGGCACCGGCAAGACGACCTTATCGGCGGATCCGAAGCGGGCTCTCATCGGGGACGACGAGCATGGCTGGAGCCCGAACGGCGTCTTTAATTTCGAACAGGGTTGCTATGCCAAGGTGATCCGTCTCAGCCCAACGGGCGAGCCGGACATCTACCACACCACAGGCATGTTCGCCACACTCCTGGAGAATGTCATTGTCGACCCCGAAAGCCGCAAACTTGATCTGGACGATGGCAGCATTACCGAGAATACGCGGGCTTCCTATCCCATCAACTATATTCCGAATATCGTGCCGGAAGGGCAGGCCGGACACCCCCAGAATGTGGTATTCCTGACTGCCGATGCCTTCGGCGTTTTGCCACCCATCTCCAGGCTGACTCCAGAACAGGCCATGTATCATTTCATCTCCGGGTACACGGCCAAGGTGGCAGGGACCGAGCGAGGCATCACCGAGCCAATGGCGACTTTCAGTGCCTGTTTTGGTGCACCTTTCCTGCCTCTGCATCCCTTCAAATATGCCGATATGCTGCGCGATAGAATGACGGCGCACAAGGCCAATGTCTGGCTCGTAAACACGGGTTGGACGGGCGGCCCCTATGGGGTTGGACACCGCATGAAGCTGGATTACACCCGAGCCATGCTGACCGCAGCGCTCAACGGGGACCTGGATGACGTCGAGATGGAGGTCGATCCCATCTTTGGCCTGGCAGTTCCCAAGACCTGCCCAGGTGTTCCCGACGAGGTTTTGGTGCCCCGCAATACCTGGGTTGACAAGGACGCCTATGACCGCGAGGCAGCCAAGCTTGCCCAGATGTTCCACGACAACTTCCAGCAGTTTGCTGACGAAGTACCGGAAGCAGTCGTCGAGGCTGGTCCGAAAGTGGCTTAATGCCAACCGAAGAGAGCATCAGAGTGTCGTGCACCAGCACGACCTTCTGTGCCGGTTGGCTGGTTCGTGCCCACATCAACGAACTGCCCGGTCCATCGGATCGGGCAGTTTTTTCGCAAATCAGAGCACGGGATCAAACAACATGAGCGACTATTCTCCTGAATTGGATGGCGACGAGCTTGGTCTGCTTCCTGATACAGAGGATCTGCCACCAGACCACCGGTCCGGTTTCGTCGCCGTGGTTGGGCGTCCCAACGTTGGCAAGTCAACCTTGATCAACGCCTGGCTTGGCCAGAAGATCGCCATTGTCAGTCCCAAGGCACAGACAACCCGCGACCGGCTCATGGGGATCCTTACCCGGCCCGATGCTCAAGCGATGTTGCTCGATACCCCTGGATTACACAAACCCCATCACAGGTTGGGTGAGTACATGGTCGATCAGGCCGAGCAGACTTTGCCTGATGCCGATGTCATATGTTTTGTGCTTGATATCAGCGTCGAGCCGACCTATGGTGACAAGATGATCGCCCGGAACATCCGGGATAAGGCGCCTGGGACCCCGGTGGTGCTCGCCATGAATAAAATCGATTTGCTGCCGGCGAAAAGGGTTGAAGCCCATGTGGCTGCCTATCAGCGTCTGTTCCCCTCGCACAGCGATTGGCTGGCATTTTCCGCCCTCCAGAAGGCGGGCCTCGCTGACCTGTTGGAAAAGACCATCGATCTTCTGCCGCTGGGACCTCGGTATTATCCACCCGATCAGGTGACCAATCTGCAGGAACGATTTGTGGTGGCTGAATTGGTGCGAGAGCAGGTGCTGCATGCCACTCATCAGGAGGTACCCCACAGCGTCGCAGTGGTCGTACAGGATTTCAAACGGCGGTCCGAGGAGATGACCTATATCAGCGTGACAATCTACGTTGAGCGAGAGTCGCAGAAACGAATCGTTCTCGGACGCAAGGGACAGTTGATCAAGCAGATCGGTCAGGCGGCCCGTCCTGAAATCGAAACGATGGTCGGGACCAGGGTCTACCTGGACCTGTGGGTGAAGGTTTGGGAGAACTGGCGCAAGCGGGAGGACCGCCTGCGCTGGCTCGGTTACGCGACGCCTTAGCAGCTGTTTCGAAAGGGGTTGAAGGTATCCCGTACCGGCTGCCGGTTGACAGGAGTGAATCGTTGCAGAAGTCATTACAGAGTGCGGCTATCGTAGTCGGCATCGCAGCAGCCATTTCAAGTCTGGTTGCTGCGCTCTTTTTCGCCGTTGCAGCTGTCGTCGGTAACGGTCAGACGCCCGCGGCAACCACCACCATACTATTGTCGATTCTGGCTCTTGGCTGGGGCATGGGACTTGGGATGGCACTGTCAGGTTGGCGGGCCCGGGAGGGCAAACCCAGTCCAGCGCTGCCGTTAATGCGGCCCTGGGTGCCATTGCTTCTGATGGTTCCCCTGTTGTTAATGGGCGAGTTCATCAAAGGCGGGGCGCTGGCACCGATCCTGATTCCTCCCATCCACGTGGTTGTTTCTCTTCTGCCCGCGCTGGCTGTTGCCGGCATCGCTATCCGGCCACTGCAACGAGCCGGAATGACCATGCGGCTGCGCGATCTTATCGTGAATCTGGCTTTTGGAGCGCTGGTCGCTACCGGGCTTGCCATTGTTGTGGAAGGGATCGCAAGTTTATCTGCCCTCTTTGCGGGCGCCGCCGGGGCCATGCTATTGCCGGGCGGAGACGAGGCGTTGCAGGAGTTGTTTCAAGCGGTGGAACAGGTCACCGTAGCAGAGGATCCGACACAATTTCTCTCGATGGTGTACTCACCGGCGCTGGTGCTGGCACTCGGAATCGTGGTAGCGGTGATCACACCACTGATCGAGGAGGTCTGTAAGTCCCTTGGCGTGCTGCTGACCGGGTCCGCCTGGCCCGGATTAACCCGAAGCCATGCCTTCGCCCTGGGCGTGCTGGCCGGTGCAGGTTTCAGTCTGACGGAAGCGCTCTTCAATGGCGCCATTGGTTTGCCCGACGTCTGGGCCGGATTGGTCGCCCTGCGGGGTGGCACCGCGGTTATCCATGCCCTGTCAACCGGGCTCATGGGGCTCGCCTGGTATGAGATCCTGCGTCGCCCGGCGCAGCCATTGCGCTTTGCAGGGTTTGCCGCGGCCGGCATCTGTCTGCACGGTTTCTGGAATACGCTTGGCGGCTTGAACGCGTTGACCGGCATCCAGGCCATGATCGGTGATCCGGCCGACCCGCTTGCATCGATATCTGGCTTGGCCGTTGTGACAGGGGGACTGTTGGCCATGACCTTTGCCGTTGCGCTGGTCATCCTGGTGATGTTACCCAATCGACTGGCGCAGGAGTCGGGTCTGGAGGGCGTTTCTGTGCCTTGCCATGAGCCCGTTCCACTGGCCAGGGCGGGTGAGTAGTAGCTGAACCATGATGCAGCCAAGCGACAGGCAGCCATCGAAGAGCGAAGCCTCCATGGCGCTTGCCGGATTCATTAACCTCAGTGCGGCCTGGTTCGGGCTGTCCTACCTCTGGAGTGGCCTGCACGCGATTCTGCTTCCCCTCATGCTGATCGGCCTGGTGCCGGAGGCGTTCAAGAACACCTTTCTGGGGGTCCTGACCTTCGCTGGCTTGATCATGGCCATGTTGACCCAGCCCATCGCCGGCGCAATCAGCGATCGCAGCGGGTTGTTTGGCCGCTTTGGCAAGCGCCGACCCTGGATGGTTCTGGGCACAGGCGCTGATTTGATCTTCCTGTTGTTGTTGGGGCTTGCGACTCAGTTTTGGTGGCTGCTACTGGCTTATGTGGGTTTGCAGATCGCCTCCAGTTTTGCCGAGGCTTCTCTCCAGGGATTGTTGCCGGACCTGGTGCCCAACGAGCAGAGAGGACGCGGCTCCGGGTACAAGAATGCCGCACAGATTGCGGGCTTTGTTGCCGGGGTTGGTATCGGTGGCTTCCTGGCAGGACGGGGGCAGATCAGGGAAGCCTTGCTGGCCACCGGCATCATTCTGGTTGGCACGACGGCCTGGACCAGCCTGGGAGTCCACGAGGAACCGGTGGCTCGTGCCAGAACCAAATCCCTGAGCATGGCGGCGGCCCTGCGAACCCTGTTCATCGACAGCTTTCGGATAGACCAGGGAGCGGCTCCCGGCTATCTTCGCCTGTTGGCTGGACGTGGTTTGCTGATGGCTGGTTTTTTTGCCTTGCAGGGATTCGCCCAGTATTTTGTTGCCGACGTCATGCCGGTCGAAAACCCGGCAGCTACGACAGCGTTTCTGATGGCCGTCATGGGGGCCGCAATCTTTTTGCTTGCCGTGCCCACCGGCGTTCTGGCTGATCGCTACGGACGACGCCCTCTCAACCTTGTTTCCGGCCTGCTGGGCGCTGCTGCTGCCCTGAGCCTGGTATTCGTTGGTAACGTCGCTCAATTGATTATTGCAGGTGGATTCGTGGGCGCGTCCGCCGGAATCTTCCTGAGTGTGAACTGGGCATGGGCTGCCGATCTGGTGCCACCCGACGAGGCGGGGCGTTACCTGGGGTTGGGCAACCTGGCGACCGCCGGCGCCAGCGCATTCTCCCGCCTGTTTGCAGGACCTATCATCGATGCAGGCAATGCGTTACAGATCGGCCTGGGATATCATGTACTTTTCGGTATTTTGGCGGTCGGCATGGTCGCAGGTACCTACTTGTTGGCCGGCGTTCCGGAGACACGGGGGATGGTCGCGGAACCGGCCAGAGAGATTCTGCGCCGGGAAGGCCCCGAATGACCCTGAGTCGACGAGCTTTCCTGGGGCTCATGGCGGTAGCAGCACTGCCTGTGGCAACAGGTGGGCTGTGGTCCACCCAGGTCGAACCAAACTGGGTCGCCGTGGAGCGAATAGCGCTGAGGCTGCGCCGTCTTCCAGCCAGGCTTGACGGGTTGAGAATCGCCCAGTTGAGCGATCTTCATATCAGCCCCCTCGTGTCCCAGGGGGATATTGCCCGTGCTGTGGCATTGACCCTCGATCAGGCCGCCGATCTGATCGTTTTGACCGGGGATTTCATCTGGCATGACGCCAGTTTCGCCGATCAACTGGTAGCGCCCCTGCGGGGACTGACGGCGCCTCTGGGTGTCTATGCAATCTTCGGCAATCATGACCATTGGCACGGGGCAGGCCGGGTGGCCGATTCTCTGCAGGCTGCCGGTATTGACCTGCTGGAGAATCGGGCGCTCAGGTTGGAGACGGGCACTGACCCACTATGGTTGGCCGGGGTAGATGATATCTGGGAGGAGCGCCAGGATCTGGCCCTGACGCTGCGAAATGTGCCTGAGGATCAATGTACGGTGTTGCTGGCCCATGAGCCTGATTTTGGCGATGAGGCAGCAACCTATCCGGTGGATCTGCAGCTTTCCGGTCATAGCCATGGCGGACAGATCCGCTTGCCATTCGTCGGTGCGCCGGTATTGCCCTACCTTGGCAGGAAATACCCCATCGGGTTGTACCAGGTAGGGGATATGGCACTGTACACCAACCGCGGCATCGGGCTAATTGCCCCGCCAGTGCGTCTGAATTGCCGCCCCGAGATCACGGTGTTGACTCTGCGGGCGGGGGGATAGGCTAAGGATGAGCCTACAGAAGACCGCAGGCGACGGACGGCGGAGACGCGGAGACACGGAGACACGGGGACGCGGAGATGCGGAGACACGGGGACGCGGAGACGCGGGGACGCGGGGA
>JAYELL010000019.1:0-35928 GCA_034717495.1 Chloroflexota bacterium
GCACCGAAATACTGGACGCCGCCGGGCGTAAGGTGACAGAGGTGGGAGGGAGACAGAAAACGCTGTTCTCGACCGTCCTCGATTCCTTTCCCAGCGGCCTGATCCACGACGAAAAGACCAACATGGACTACGCTGTGGAGAACTTCACCCTGGCCCCTGGCGAGGCGATCTACGGTTTCGGCGAGCAATTCTCGACCCTGAACAAGCGCGGGCAGACGGTGGGACTTTGGGCCATCGACGGCATGGGCAACACCAGCGGTCGCAGCTACAAAAATATCCCCTTCTTCATGAGCACCGCCGGCTACGGCGTCTTCGTCAACCACGTTCTGCCCATGACCTTTTTCGTCGGCAGCCGATCCTTCGTCCACAACCTGCTCGTGGCCGAGGGGGATAGCCTCGACTACTACTTTTTCTACGGGCCAACGCTCAAAAAGATCGCCGGCGCCTACACCGATCTGACCGGCAAATCGCCCGTGCCGCCCAAGTGGACGTTCGGGCTGTGGGTCTCGCGCATCAGCTACGACAGCCAGGAGGAAGTGCTGGAAACGGCCTGTCGCCTGCGCGCCGAACGTTATCCCGCCGATGTGATCAACGTGGACACCAACTGGTTCGAGGGGGAATGGCAGTGCGATTGGCGCTTCGGCCCGCGCTTCCCCGACCCCGCTGCCATGTTCCAGAAACTGCGCGAGCAGCACCTGCGCGTCTGCCTGTGGCAATGGCCCTACATCTGCGAGCATCTGGACATTTTCGAGGAGGCGCAGGAGAAGGGCGTGTTGGCCGAGGGGGGCAATTTCGACATGCTGCTTTTCAAGGTGCGCACCATCGACATGTCCAACCCGGAAGCGGCGCAATGGTATCAGGCGCAATTGCGGCGGCTCTTCGACCTGGGCGCAGCCGTGATCAAGGTGGATTTTGGCGAACATGTGCGCGACTATGAGCGTTACCAGGGTTACTCAGGCCGGGAGATGCACAATCTCTACCCGCTGCTCTACAACCAGGCCGCCTTCGAGGTCACGCAGGAATATTTTGGGCAGGGCGTGATCTGGGCGCGCAGCGCTTACGCCGGATCGCAGCGCTATCCGCTGCACTGGTCGGGGGACAATTCCTCCACTTTCGAGAACATGCTCTGCTCCCTGCGCGGGGGTCTCAGTTTTGGCCTGAGCGGCTTCACTTTCTGGAGCAACGACGTGGGCGGCTTCACCGGCACACCCAGTGACCGGCTCTACGCTCGCTGGACTCAGTTCGGCATCTTCAACTCGCACATGCGCCTGCACGGTGGCGGGCCGCGCTACCGCGAGCCCTGGAACTACGAGCCGGAGACGCAGGATATCTTCCGTCGCATGATCGAACTGCGTTATCGTTTCCTGCCCTACCTCTACAGCGAATCCCACCACAGTGCCCGCTCCGGCCTGCCCCTGCTCCGTCCCCTGGTCTACGAGTTCCAGGATGACCCGACCACCTTCAATATCGAAGATGAGTTTCTCTTCGGCCAGGCCGTGCTGGTGGCCCCGATCCTGACCGAGGAGGACGAACGCAAGATCTACCTGCCGGCCGGGCTGTGGGCCGATGGCTGGACGGGCGACCTCCTGACCGGTCCCTGCTGGATCGATTACCGGGCCGATTTAGACCGGGTCCCTTTCTTCTACCGCGGCGGCTACGCCGTACCTCAGGGCCCGGCCATGCAATACGTGGACGAACTTCCGCTTGATCCCCTCACCCTGCACATCGTCCCCGACGAGGCCGGCCGCGTCGCCTACACCATGATAGATGACGACGAAACTATAGCTGTCTCGGGCCAACTCCGCGATGGCATGCTCGATTTGCAGGTGGAATCCAGCCCGCGCGGGCTGGCGCTACACATCTACACCGCCGAAGAGATCGAGCGGGTGATGTGCAACGGGCAAGATGTAACGCCACGGCAGGTCAGCCCCCACCACTGCACCGCCGAGGCAAAAACATAAGGAGCGATCAACTTCGTCATACTTGACCGAACCGCCGGATGCGGCCCCGCTTGTCCGGTGGTGTGGGAGGGAGCGGTCAGGCCGTCCCCTTATCCCGATTCAATACATATCCGGTTGCCATTTCGTCAAAACCAGGGCTATCAGTAAACCGATATCAATCAGGACGCCCATCACCAACCACGGATGCCAGAAGAGGATCAGCAGCAGCAACGACAGGTAGGAGGAAACCACAGCAACCGTTCGCCAGATCGTGTTTGGCCCGGGCACCCCCAATACGCCCAGGCCAGCGAGGACAAAGCCGAATGTGGTCAGAACAACCAGAATAATGCCGATCCACTGAACAGCCGTAACACTCAATCCCAACCGAGGCAGCAGCCAACTTCGTTCAACCGTGGTGAAAAACGCGCCCGGTTTTTCGTTGGGATCAGCAGGATTGGGCGCGGCGGCCAGTCCGGCATGAACCAGTCCGTGAGCGATCAGAAAAATCGCGAACAGAATCTTCACCATTTTGCTTCTGCAGAAGCAACATACAGGAGGTGCAAAATGGCAAGGAAACAAACATACCAGGTCAAGTTGTCGCAGTCAGAACGAGACCATCTAAAGAATCTGGTGTCTACAGGTGAGGAGAAAGCGCGAAAGCTGACGCGAGCGCGGATTCTGCTCAAAGCGAATGAGGGCTGAACCGATGACCAAATTGCGGAAGCGCTGGATGTGGGTCGAGCGACAGTGGGACGGATACGGACACTGTATGCAAAAGAAGGGCTGAGCAGGGCACTCAATCGAAAAGCACCAGATCGGGAATACGAGCGCAAGATGGACGGGAAAACAGAAGCGTATCTGTTGGCGATGCTCCGCGAAAAGCCGCCAGAGGGACATGCTCGCTGGACATTGCGCTTGCTGGCTGAGCGTTTGGTGACCTTGGAGCAGGTAGAAATCGAGTTGCTTACCGCTAAGTTCAATGAGCAGAAATCAATAACTGATGAATGGTAGCCAGGGTTTCATCTACTGATCGATACGTGTCAATCACAAAATAGCCTTCTTCCGACGCTGGCTGCTCAAATGCAGCACAAATACGCTCGTATAGGTCATCCAAAGTGATGTCGATCTTTGCGCCGCTTCGTCCGCCCTCACCGATTTCCTCTATCCGCGTCCTGTGGCGCTGTTGCAGAGCCTCGTCATCATCACAACGGCACCAGATCGGGATCACTTTGTAGCCATGCTCGTTGCACCAACGAACGAGTTCGGCCCGTGGCTCTGCTAACATTGTGCCCAGTTCGACAAAAAAACACTCATTCGCTGATTGCTTGATGATTGTCTTTATACGCCTCACCAGGCAAGAACCTTCCTGGAACCACCGATTCAGGCTGATCTGGGATGGGGGTACAGAGCGGGTGAAAATTGCGTCAGCGAAGATGGCGTCCCCGGGACATACCTCCTGTAGGCGCTGAATGAGTGTGGTCTTCCCGGTGTAAGGAAGGCCGATGAAGATGACGACGGTTTTTATCCTCACGCTCATGAAACTGCGCTCTCCAAGAGCAGATCTGGATTCTGCATGATCTCGTCCATCCGGTTAAGAAAGCGACCGATCGGTTCGGCGTCTACCACCCGGTGGTCGGAACTGATACAGAAATAGCACATGGTGCGGACGGCAAATTCACCATCTACGACAACGGCACGCTGGCGACCGCGCCCCACACCCAGCGCACCGACCTGAGGCGGATAAAGCAAGGCTTGGAAAAAATCGATGCCCAAAGGGCCGGCATTGGAGATGGTGAAGGTCCCGCCTTCCATCTCAGCCAGGGTCAAACGGCCTGCTCGCGCTCGCTGCGTCAGTTCGTTCAGCTCGGTTGCGATTTCGAACAACGATTTTTGGTTTGCCTCGAGAATGACCGGCACAACGATGCCATCCTCGATGGCAACCACTATGCCGATGTGAACATTGTCGTCCAACCAGATGCTTTCGTCCTTCAGACGAGCATTAAGGATCGGCGCTTCTGCCAATGCCAGGGCCGAGGCTTTAGCCAGGATTGCCGTAAATGTAGGTGGTTTGTTTTGTGGCCAGTTCGACTCCGTTAGACCTTGACGAAAACGCAGAACAGAAGTTATGTCAATTTCTCGACAGAGAGCTGCCTGGGGGGACTGAATACTCTCCAGTGTGCGCCGGGCAATGGCCTGGCGCATCGGGCTCAGAGGAATGCGTTTACCCATCGTCGATGCAGTTTGCGCCGTCTCGATAGCTCGCAATACATCCTTGCGTTCGATGCGACCTCGCGGCCCCGTGCCTTCCAAATTTTGCCAGTCGATGCCTTTGTCCTCGGCCATACGCCTCGCTGCCGGCGAGATCTTCACCCGCCGAGGCTTGGGCATGGAGGATGGTGGAGCAGAAGTCGGCGATGGAGGAGGGTCAACTGCCGGGTGCGGGGCACTTTGTTCCATGAGGGCTTCGATGGCTGTGGCAGGTTCATCGGTGCTGGCGATGATGGCCAGCACTGCTCCCACAGCGGCATTCTCGCCAGCCGGCACAACGATAACCCTCAATACACCCGTAGCCGGGGCTGCAACCTCATCGTCAACCTTCTCCGACTGCACGATCAATATGGGATCATCGATCACTACCTCGTCCCCCTCCTTTTTCAGCCATTCGACGATCCGGCCTTCCTCCATGATCATGCCCCAGCGAGGCATGTAAACTGCGGTTGCCATTGCTCACTAGATGTGGTGGGTGGCGAATGGCATTTGTGGCAAGCGTCTGGTGCCACTACTGCCCACATTGGTAGAGGCCCTGGAACGCCATGGCGAACTGGATCTGGATGGTGAAACTCGGGAGTTGCTTCTGGAGATGAGTCCATCCACAGCTGATCGGTTGTTGCAACGGGCTCGAGAGCGAGCGGGGCGACACCGAGGTCACACCGGCACCAAGCCAGGTACGTTGCTCACGCAGAACATTCCCATCCGCACCTTCGCTGACTGGGGTGATGCCCAACCAGGGTTCACGGAAGTGGACCTGGTCCATCACAGCGGTTCATCCAGCCAAGGCGAGTATGTGCACAGTCTGGACATGGTCGATGTAGCCACCCGCTGGAGCGAATGCGTCGCCATTCCCAACCGCAGCCAGATCGCCGTTACCGACGCTATGGAGAGCGGCCGTCAGCGCCTACCTTTTCCCCTGCTTGGGATGGACTCCGACAACGGCACGGCAGCAGCCGATCCGAGAGGTAGCGAGTTTATCAACGTCAATTTGATGCAGTTGCTTCAGCCCGCAGCTTAATGCCCTGCATCATTTTGCGCTCCATCACAAAGGTGATTGGATCTACGAACACACGCCATCCCAGGATATTTCCAAAGTTTGGCTCTAGTCACACTGTGATTATAGGGGAAAGAGCATCGAAGGGGAACCTCCCTATTCACCGAGTTGTTTGACTTCTTACACATCGAAACCCCAGATAAGCTAAGCTGAGTTGCTTTGCTCTCGGCCACACCTTCCCATCATAGACAATAGCTGGTGGCGTCTTCGTGTCCTTGAATTGAAATTGCAGCCAGTTGCAGGCCGGCAATCCAGCCTTCGGTGCGTCTTTCCAGCGCGGCGATATTCTCCGCCGAAAGTTCCAGGCCCATCACCTGGTTGAGGAATTCCGCGGCCTCGGAGGAGGTAAAACGCAAGTCAGCGGCGCGCAGTTCGGTCAATTGACCCCGAGCGCGCAAACGAGCCAGGGGCAATTGTGGGTCATCGCGGGTGGAGATGACCAGATGCATCTGCGGCGGCAGGTGTTCGAGCAGGAAGGTGAGGGCATCATCGACCGGCGACGATTCTATGATGTGGTAGTCGTCGAGGATGAGGGTAATTCCATCGGGTATGGCGGAAACCTCGTTGATCAGAGAGGTCAGAACGATCTCGACATTCACCTCCCCTGGAGATTGCAGGGCTCTCAAGACACCCTGCCCGACGCTGCTTTCAATAGTTTGCAGTGCGGCTACAAAATAGGTAAGGAAGCGCGTGAGGTCGTTGTCACCTCCATCCAACGAGAGCCAGGCAACGCAGGCCCTGGGGTTAAGCTGTTCGCTGTCAACGATCCACTCACTCAGAAGCGTGGTCTTACCGAAACCTGCTGGAGCGGAGAGGATGGTTAGCTTATTGTGTCGGCCGGCGTTTAACCGTTGAACAAGGCGCGGGCGTGAGACCACATTGCGGCGGACACGGGGTAGATTGAGCTTTGTCCTCAGTAGAGGCGCAGACATGACATCCTTCCTGGTCGGAGTTGGCAGAACCTGCAGACGAGATCGTGCATGTCACCACAATAATCTTACCACGTTTTCTGTTTATCCGCAGGCCTGCATGTCATATCCGGGGCGATTCTATTCGGCCTGTTGAATAGGATCGCCCAAACTGTGACTTTGCCGCCATTCGCTTATCATTCAGCCAGGCCCCCACGTTGCCAGCGTGAGGGCAGACGCCAGACCAACACGAATCGCCCCTGCAGCGCCACAGGAAGTACAAAGATGTCCATCGACACGTGTGAAATCTCAACCCCACCAGCCCTCTGGTCCCCCGCCGACAACCTCAGTCCCTGCGTCCGCCAATTGCGCGGGCAGTTCTGGGATTTTTACAATCGGGATTAGTTTTTACACGGTTCAGGTGGGATTATTATGGTTTCACTTCCACGGATCTCGCCATCTCCGTTTTATCCCCTCATTCACTTCCACATAGTGCGTGAGGCCATCCCGTTCGAGGTATATCCGACCATCTAAAAACTCGTCGCCCAGGTCATCCAGGCGTTGTTGCAAGCGAATTTCCAACGTTGCCTGAAGTTCCGAGTAGGCTGGATTGTTGATCAGGTTTTTCATCTGGTAGGGATCAGTTTCATTGTCGTACAGCAACCAGGGGCCATCGAAATTGCGGACGTAAGTGTAGCGGATGGTGCGCAGACCGCGATAGGCGTTCATGCCCGTGTACAACAGTTCGGTGAATTCGGCGGGCATGTTCAGAAACGCCGCTTCGCAACCATCTGGTTGGGTTTCATCACGGAAGTAGGGCGACCAGTCACGGCCTTCGACGGTGTCGGGGATGGGCAGACCGCACAGGCCCAGCAGGGTCGGCATCATGTCGGGCGTGTCCAAGGGGATGGAAAGCCTGCTGCCTTCGTTTCCATGCAGCTGGGGCCAGCGCAGCAGGAACGGCACGCGGATCGATTCATCCCACGGAAAGAGCTTGGTCTCCAGACCCTGCGAACTGCGCATGTCTCCGTGATCAGAGGTCCAGACCAGAATCGTATTCTCTTCGATCCCGGCCTCGCGGATGGCGTCGAGCAGGATCGCCAGGCAGTCGTCGAGGGCGGCGATGTGGGCGTAGTAGCCGCGTAGATCTTTTACCGCCTGCTCACGGAATTCGGGCGGCACATTGGCGCGCAACTCGATCTCGCGTTCAGCATATCGCTCCCGATATTCGGGCGGGGCGGTGTGCAAGGGAAAGTGCGGGGGCCCCCAGGATAGCATCAGGAGAAATGGATTCTCATTTTCCGAGTGATTTTGGATGTAGTCGGCAGCATCACGGCTCTGGGCAAAGGCATCATAGCCTTCCCATTTGCGCGGCGTGGGATCATCGTTGAAGAAATAGGTGGAATCGTTATAGTCGTGATTGCACTCAAAGCCTTTCCAGTACTCAAAGCCCAACTGATACGCCCTGGGCACATAAGATTTCCGTCTTTCAAAGTGTCCTTCAGGACTTCCATAAATGTGCCACTTGCCGATATAAGCCGTGTCGTAGCCGCCATCGTTGAAGGCGCGGGCGATGGAGTCGCAGTTCGGATTCAGCTCAGTGTCATTGATGTAGACGCCGTGTGTGAGCGGATACTGGCCGGTCATCAGACTAGCGCGGGAGGGGCAGCACACCGAGCAACCCGCCACGGTGTGTGTGACATCGATACTTTGCGAAGCAAGTTCGTCGAGAACAGGCGTTTCGCAATTGGCGTCGCCGTTGTATCCGGTTGCCTGCGCTCGCCACTCGTCGGCAAAGATGTAGATGATGTTGGGACGTCTTACTGAAGGTTCGTGTTCAGTCATGATTTGATAAGAGCTTCGGGATCACATCTTCACCGCGCCCGATGTCAGCCCCGCAATAAACGTGCGCATCGAGAATATAAATAGCAGCACGAGTGGTATCGAGGCGATGACCGAGGCTGCCATGGCTTGCCCAGGCTCGGGGCGGACATTGATCTGAGCGTCAGTGAATGCCACGAGCCTCTGCGCCACGGTCTGCAAATCGGGGTCACTGAGAACAAGAGAGGGCCAGGCGTAATCATTCCAGTGGAACCATACTTCAAAAATCGCCATAGCGCTCATGATGGGCCAGGAGAGGGGCAGAACAATGTGTGCATAGATCGACAGATGCCCGGCCCCATCCAAGCGGGCGGATTCAAACATCTCCTCGGGGAGTGTTGCGAAAAATGTGGTCAGGACGAAAATGACGAAACTTTGTTGAGCGGCGTAGGGGAGGATCACCGCCCACAGCGTATTTAGCACGCCCAATTTCACGATCAGCATAAAGCTTGGGACCAGGATCACCGCAGACGGGATAGCAAGCACCCCCAGGACAAAGAAGAAAAGCAGTTGACGCCCAGGAAAGACATAGCGCGAAAGTGCGTAAGCGGTGAGGGAGCCAAATAAGAGAATAGCAAAGGTTGAGATACCGATGATAATGAGATTGTTGAGAAAAGATTGGGCCATCACCCCCCAGGCAACTTCATAATTATCGAAGTGAAAGGGTAGACTGGGCGCCAGGGGATTCATCATGTACTGGTTGAAATCTTTTCCCGAAATAATCAGCATGATCAGGATGGGCAATGCTGTGGGAATGGCCAGAAGCAAGAGCGCCAGATAGGAAAGATAGTAGCCGCGCCAGTGTCTGTGTAGTCGGTGCATCATATCACTCCTACAAAGCCTCGTTTGATTCGCGTGTCACACGCATCTGTATCATTGTCACCAAGAAGACAACGAAAAACAGAACAACGCCGATAGCGGATCCATAGCCGAGATTGAAATCACGTGAGATCGTATGGTACATCCTTAGTCCGGGCAGCATACTGGCCCAACCTGGCCCACCATCCGTCATAATCAGGGGTAACTCAAAACTGCGGAGCCAGAAGATGATCGTGAGCATTACCAGCAAACGAATCTGGCCGCGCACCAGAGGCAGTTCGATACGAAAGAAGCGATTGATGCTGCTGGCCCCATCGACAACCGCCGCATCCAGCAATTCCTGGGGGATGCTTTGCAGGCCGGCCAGGTAAATCAGGAAATTGAGACCCGCCACCCAGGGGAATCCGACAAAAGCCAGAGCGCCCAACACGGTGTTGCGATCGCCTAGCCATGCTCGGGTAATACTCTCCAATCCGATAGCGTCGAGCATGATGTTGATTCCCCCATCAACGGAGTACAGCCACCGCCAAACCAAAATTGTAACGACGACCGGCACGATCATCGGGAACACAAAATACACGCGCAGCCAATATTTGATGCGCTGGTGGGGCAGATGGAAAATCAAAGCCGCCGCCGCAAGAGGCATTGTGATCACCACGCCCACATTGAACAAGGTCAGGAAAAGCAGGTTTCCGGCTGATGCGATTAGCCGTTTATCGTGGATAAGTTTGTCGTAATTGGCCAGGCCTGCCCAACTGATATTCTTGACATCCCAGTAAGTGAACGAGTATACAAAGCCGGAAATGGCAGGATAATAGAAGAAAACGAGAATCAGGACAATGGTGGGAAAAGCAATAAAGTAGAGGGGCCAATGGCGTTTGATCTGGCGGACAGGAGAACGCCGTGGCCTGGTTGGCGCCTGGGGAATCGGTTCGGGAGGCAGTTGCACAGCCATAACACCAGCTCGTGTCCCTAAATAGGTGAGGGGGTAGCAGGTTATAAAACGAGACCCGCTACCCCCATGTTGCTTCAGTCAATCTGTCAGGATATCATCACGTAAGCGAACCATCCATTACCATTCATCGGCATTCCATTCAGGATGTTCTCGAATCAGTTTCTCTACATCCTCATCCATGATAACCTGCAACTCTTCCATGGCTTCTTCCAGAGTAAGGGCGTCGCCCATGTAGTCCTGTAATAGCTTGCTGGTCAGCGCTCCGACGTCCTGGCCAAGCGTATGGACGTAGAAGGCGCGGATGCCATTCTTGAAAGCGCCCGGCTCGAAGAAACCACGCATTTGTTGCCAAGTCTGTGGCTGGTCGGGATACACTTCCTCGATGGAGGTGCCAGGCTCGAAACAGGGTACAGGCTGATGGTCGCACCAGTACTGGAGTTGTTCCGGCGCTGTTGTGTATTGGACCAGGTCTTTCGCTACGTCCAGCTTTCCATCCTCCACCGTGGTCGCGGGAATCATGAGGAATTGGCTGCCGCTGGCGGCGGCGCCAGTGTTACCCACGCGGCGGATAAAGACATCGTCAACCAGGTCACTGGTTTCCGTTGTCAATGGCGGCTGGTAGAAGGTGCCCCATTCGAAATCAATGTCAGGGTTGCCTGCGACGCGGCCGATCCAGAGATTCATCATATGTTTCATGGCCACTTCACCCTGAACCCAGGGATCTCCTTCTGCCGGGGGCGCCAGGAAGCCCTCTTGCCACATAGGCGACCAGTCTTTGACGATCTTCCAGCTTTCCATGAAACGTGGATCATCTGCCCGGAATTTGCCGGTCTTGATGCAACGGGTCATCTCTTTCTGGCTGATGTTGTCGAAAGGCTCATCAGTATCACATTCCCGGATCACATCATCCATGAGCTGATCGACGAAGGCATAAATCGGCCAGTCGATTAGCCATCCCAATGGCCCCGCCATCGGCTGATTGAACGGCGTGTATCCGGCATCCTTGATCTTTTGCTGGATGTCCATGAATTCGGCCCAGGTTGCAGGTGGCTCCACACCGACTTCGTCGAAAATGTCTTTGTTGTACAAGAACGTGGTTACGCCCGTATCGCCTGTGAGTGTCGGACCCACAAAGTACGTCTCACCGTCGGCTCCACTCCACTCCCGGAGGAGTTGCGCGTCCTGCGGGAAATCTTCCCACCAGGTGGCGTTGTCGCTGTAGGGGTTGGGCTGTTGCATGTCTTCGGCGAAGTCATAAACCAGCTCGGGGTCTTTGTAATCATCTCCGGGGAAATAGATCATAACGACATCAGGCAGGGTGCCGGCAAGCATGTGGGTCTTGATCCAGGTGAAGCGTTCGGGCACGCTGGCGCCGCCGATGAGTTCGTACTTGAGATCGATGTTGGGATGCATCTCGTTCCACTGTTGCAAGATCTCGTGATAGGAGTAGGCGGAATGCTGCGGATCGGCATCGATCTGCCCCCAGATGGCCATGGAGAGTTCGCCCTCATACTCGTCGGCGGCTGACTTGGGCTCTTCTGGTTCGGGTGGCGCTTCGGGCTCGGCGATTGGCTCCGGCTCTGCTTCCGCTGGCGCTGCGGTTGGCTCGACCGCTGGCGCCTCTGTCGCCTGGCCGCCGCAAGCCGCCAGGCTAAGCGCCAGCACCGCTATCAACATCCCGATAGCCAAAATGGTGAAAAAGCGAGATTTCTGAGATGGCATGGTCAATCCTCCTGATTCTGGGGTTGTTCCTCGGGGCGAGGTAAACAAATGGTTGGATATGAAATCATCATCCTTAAATTACATCAATACCATCATAGCACAGTACAGACTCAGACGTCAAGCAAATTTAGTTAAACTGAAAGCAAAACGAAAATAAATCTAATCCCATTGACACAGAATCGAAAGCTCGTTATAATAAGCGACCAGTAGATATGCACGGCAATCCCCTCACCATCCCACTGGAATCGGAAACAGCTAGCTCCGTCACATTGGAGCGGTTGGAGCAGTACGACGTCATTCGCGTGCAGATAGTCGATCAAGATCAATTTAACACTGGAGACATAGAAAGATGCTAGCGCCTGAACGCCATAACCAAATCGAAGCGATACTTCGAGACAAACAAACGGCGAGCGTTGTCGAACTCAGTGAAAGGTTGAAGGTGTCGCCCGTGACCGTGCGCCATGACCTCAAGCAAATGGCGGAACAGAGGCGGTTGGCGAGAACCCACGGCGGCGCTACGGCTATTGATCTTCAGCTAAACGGCGAGTTCAGTTTCGGGCAGCGTAGGATGTTGAAGTCCACCGAAAAGCAGCGCATCGGTAAACTGGCTGCAAGCCTGATCCGCCCCGTGGAATCGATCCTGCTGGATTCCAGCACCACAGCGCTGGCGGTGGGAGCAGCCATCAAGCGCCACCCCGATTTGGGCGACCTGACCATCGTCACCACGGGTGTGCATACCGCGCTGGCTGTGACAGGAACGCCCGGCATCACCACCATTCTAGCGGGCGGCATTCTACGAGACGTGACCGGCTCCATCACCGGGTCGCTGGTGATCGATGTGCTGGAAAAGATCAACATCCACAAATCCTTCCTCGGCGCCTGGGGCCTGACCTGCGAGGCCGGATTGACGGACACCAGTCTGGAGGAGGTGGAACTCAAGCAGCGCATCATCGCCCGCTGCCCGGAAGTGATCATCGTCATCGATAGCAGCAAGTTGGGGCGAGTAGCGCTGGCAAGCTTCTCTTCAATCGAAGAAATCTCCCGGCTCGTGACGGATGATGGAGCACCACCGGAAATTATCCGAGAGATCGAAGCACGAGGCGTGGAAGTGCTCATTGCATGATATCCCTTGACATTCTAATCGCAAACTGATAATATGGGATAATGAGCAAAATACGATGCAAGACCTGAATAGCCACAACGGTTGATGATCGAGGCTCACTCGGCGCCAACCCTGAATCTTTGATCCTCAATCCTTCATATCTCCCAAACCCGCTCCATGTCTCCGACTTTGCATCATGCCAAACCTCCACCACATCCCTTCCGATAACTTGACCATCGTCGCCGAAACCTTCGGTTCTGGCCCGCCCATCATCTTTGCGCACGGCTTGACCGGCAATCGCCATGTCACCCGCAAGCAGTTCACCCCCCTGGCCAACCACTACACCATTGTCATATTCGACCAGCGGGGCCACTGCGACTCGACCGCTGTGACTGATCCCGCCCTGTATGATGCCGAACACATGGCCGCTGATATGGCGGCGGTGATGGATACGCTGGGCATCGAACGAGCTATCGTCGGGGGCGAGTCCATGGGCTCGGCTACCACGCTGATGTTCGCGCTGCGCTGGCCCGAGCGGGTCGAAAAGTTGCTGCTCACCGCCCCGGCCTTTGGTGATAAACCTAATCCGGCGGTGGCAGACATTCAGGCAATGGGAGAGGCCATTGAAGAAGTGGGCATCGACGCCTTCCTGGCCGCCTCCGCCGTCAGCCAACGCGATGAATTAGGCTGGCCGCCAGAGGTCATCCAGGCCGTGGCCGAGATGCAGGGATCGCACGAGACGCACAGCCTGGCCACCGCCTGCAAGGCCGTCATCGACTGGACGCTGTTCGACGATCTGAATGTGCTGTCCGCCCTCGCCATGCCCGTATGCATCATCGCCTGGGACGACGACAACCTGCACCCGCTCTCGCTGGCTCAGCGCATGGCCGAAAGCTTCCCAAACGCCCGCCTGGAAATGCTGCCCTCGCTCATGGCCCTGTTCCTCACGCCCGAAATCATCGGCGAGATTTACGGGCGGTTTCTGGAAAGCGTCGATTGATACGGGAAACATGTTGCGTGTTGCGTTGAACGTTTTCCCCTCCGACCTCCGAACTCTGATCTCCGCAGGGCAACCGCAAGGTTGCGCCCCTACCGAACTCCAATCTCATGCCCCCTACCCGCTTCAAACCCCGCGCCGAATGGATCTGGCGAGAACGTGGCGTTCACGCTGTGCCTTTTGGAACGCCCGGATTCTCCGCTGAAGATGAGCGTAATCGCTACATCTATTTCCGGCGTGAATTCACCGTCGAAGACAATGTGCAGAGCGCCCAAGTCCACACTTCTGCTGATGGCCGCTATCAACTTTATGTCAATAGCAAATTGGTAGGTCGTGGTCCTGCCCGCTGCAACACCACCGAGCAACAGGTGGACCCCTACGATTTACGCCCCTATCTTCAACCCGGTCCCAACGTCATCGCTGCACTCGTGCATTCGTATGGGCAGCCGACCGCTTGGTACGAACCACCGTTGTGGGAACACAAACTCGCCTTTGGTTGCGGTGGCTTCTTCCTGCAGGGCGACGTGGTGATGCAGCAGGATGGTCGAGAAACAGTACAGCGCCTGGACACAAATGCGTCCTGGCGGCATCTTGTTTCTGAGGCATGGAAACAAGATGCACCTTCTGGCAGTCTGGGCTTTCTGGAACTTTTCGATACTCGTTTAGCGCCGGTGGGCTGGAGCGGGATCGAGTTCAACGCCGCCGATTGGACGTCCGCCGAAGTGTTGCGGGTGCCAGGTCGCCATTTTGTCAACGACATCACACCCTTTACTCTCCTGACCGAGCGTGACATCCCGCCGCTGTTCGAGGAAGAACGTTGGCCGGAAGCAGTCCTACTGGTGGGAGAAGTGAAGAATGCAGCGGGCGTGAGGGGCATTGCCAGCCGCCTGGAGGCGGAGCCTCTGGTCGAGCCAGACGCCTGCCAGGTGCAGGAGATCGACCAGGCCATCGTTGCCGAGAGGCTGGCTGAGATCAGCACCACGCCGGGGCGCAGCGTTTCGGTCGTGTTGGATTTCGGTCGCACGGTCTCGGGACGAGTGCGTTTCGACGTAGATGCTCCGGCGGGAGCGATGGTCGATTTCACCTACAGCGAACGGCTGCAAGAAGATGGCCGGGTGCTGATGCACAAGGGCATTCCCGGTTTCGATGAACGCCCGGCTCATCAGGTCATCCTGCGTGAGGGCCGACAAAGCTGGGAAGCGTTCGAGTGGGCGGGGTTCCGCTATCTCCAACTCACGTTCCGGCACTGCCTGCAACCCCTGCGAGTGCACGGCATCAGCCTCAATTTCACATCCTACCCGGTGCAAGAACGAGGCCGCTTCAGTTGCTCAGACGATCTGCTCAATCGCATCTGGCAAACCGGCGCTTACACGCTGCAACTCTGCATGCAAGACGCTTACATCGATTGCCCCAGTCGCGAGCAGCGCCAGTGGATGGGCGATGCCTACGTGCAAGTCCTGATCAATTTCATGTCCTTTGGCGATGCCCGACTTGCCGCCCGCTTGCTGCGGCAGATCGCCCAGTCACAGCGACCGGATGGCATTTTGATGATGTGCGCTCCCGGCGATTTCGCCATCGGCAAGTTCATTAACATCCCCGACTTCAGTTTGTACTGGCTGATGACGCTGGGCCGTTATGTCGAATACAGCGGAGACATCTCCCTGGCGTCTGATCTCTATCCCACCATTCTCAAACTCCTGTCCTGGTTCGAACAATTCCTGGATAATGACCTACTCACGGACATGCCCCACTGGGTTTTCATCGATTGGTCAAACCTGGACAAGCAGGGCCAGGTAACGGCGCTGAACGCCCAGTTTGTCGCCGCCCTGCGCGCAGCCGCCCATCTGGCGATCTTGCTCGACCATCCCGCTGACGCCGACCGTTGGCATGTCCTCGCTGATCGAGTGGCGACAGTTATCAACGAGCAGTTGTGGGACGATAAGCGGGGCGTTTACGTGGATGCCCGGCGACAGGATGGCCTGAGCCGCCGGGTCAGTCAGCAGACCAACGCCGCCGTCATCGCCTTCGATGTAGCCCCTCCCGAACGCTGGGAGCGCATCCTCAACACCATCATGGACACCGAGCGCCTGGTGTTGACTCGTGTGGGAGAGCACGATCTCAGCATAGTGGCTTTCGATGAAGAGCACGATGTCGTGCGGGCCCAGCCGTTCTACTCCCACCACCTGCACCGAGCACTGAGCAAAGCTGGCCGACAGATGCAAATGGTCGGGAATATCCGGCGACGGTGGGGTGAAATGATCGAGAAGGGGGCGCAGTCCTGGCGGGAGACATGGCAGATCGATGATCTTACCAGCCTGTCCCACGCCTGGGCCGGAACCCCGACCTTTGATCTATCCACCGAAATTTTGGGCATAACCCCCACCAGTCCTGGTTTTTCGACCTTCCGTGTCGCCCCACGCCCCGTCGACCTGACCTGGGCGAAAGGCGCTGTCCCCACGCCACAAGGCGATATCGAAGTGGCATGGAGGAAAAAGGATGCAACATTCACGTTGAAGCTGAACGTCCCGACAAATACCAGAGCAGAGGTATTCTCTCCATTCGATGGCTCCAGCTTGATGTGTGAAGAGGGAACCCATGAGCTTGATTTCCCAAATGATAGATTATGACAATTCAAACCCGACTGGCGCAACACATCCTGGAAACCCCACTGTGCGACACCCACGAACATCTGTGGAGCGAGCAGGAATTCGTCCGCCAGGAGCCTGACATCTTGCAGACCCTGTTTTCCGGAGGATACGTCACGGCCGATCTGGTTGTAGCGGGCGCATCCCCAGAAGATGTGGAGGCGCTGGTGGATAGTTCGGATCCCAACATTGGCGCGCGCTTTCAGCAGATCGAACGAGCCTGGAAAGCCGTTCAGCACACGGGCTACGGCGAAGCCGTCCGTATCACCGCCCAAAAGCTCTACGACATTGACGACATAAACTCAGAGACGCTGGAAGCCGCCCAAGTCATGCACACAACATATCTTGGTCCGGGTAAGCGTTTGCTGCTACTACGAGATGTCGCCAATCTCGATCATGTACAGATCGATGATTTTACCTGGTCGTGTCTACCGGATGCAGCGGGGCCGGATTTCTTCTTTTCCGACATCTCATGGTGGAAATTCTGCTGCGGCACGCCTGAAATCGACCTTTTACAGGAGGAAATCGGTGTCGAAGTGGTTGGTCTGGCCTCCCTGCGACAAGCGATGGAAATCATTTTTGAACGATTCGCCAGCACGGCCATTGCGGTCAAGGCCCAGCACGCCTACAATCGAACGTTGCAGTGGAGAGAACGCAACGATGCCGAGGCATCCCGAGCGCTTTCCGTCTATCTTCAGAAAGGAGCTGAGTTCAGCACGGAAGATAGCCTTTGTCTGGGCGATTGGTGCTGGGCCAGAGGCGTCGAATTGGCGACCGATTACGATTTGCCGTTCAAGATACACACCGGATACTATGCCCATTACGGACATATGCAAACCAGCTACATCCAAAGTGGACACTTATCCGACCTGCTGATCAAGTATCCCGACCCCCGATTTGTGCTCATGCACGCTGCCTATCCCTACAGCAACGAATTGGTGGCGCTGGCGAAGCATTTTCCCAATGTGTACGCCGACCTGTGTTGGGCATGGAGCATCGATCCATACAGCGCCTCCGATTTTCTGCGGCGCTGCATCCATGCCGTGCCTGCAAACAAGATATTCGCTTTTGGCGGCGACACCCGGTGGCCCGGAACGGTGGTCGGCTATGCGGCCCAGGCCCGCATCTGCCTCACGCGAGCGCTCCAAGCCGAAATCGACGATGGTTTCCTGAGCGAAGATGACGCCATCGCCCTTGCCAACCGATTCATGAGAGATAATCAGTATGACTGCTTTCGGTTGGACGAGAAAAGAGCTACGATGCAAACGTGACCTAAGTTCTCTTGACATTCACAATTCACAATTCACCATCAGGAAAACGCCCATGTCCCTCTGGCTCAACCAAAATGATGTCCAATCTCTACTCACCATGCCCGACGCTATCGACGCTGTGGAAGAGGCTTTCCGCCAACTGGCTGAAGGTGACGCCATGCTGCCCCAGCGGGTCGGTGTTGGCGTAGCCAAACATGGCGGCGGCGGTGCGGCCATGCCCGCCTACGTTGGTGGCGAAGTCGACGGTCTTGGCGTCAAAGTCGTCACTCTGTTCGTGAACAACGCCAGGCTCGGCCTACCGGTCGTCAATGCCACCATTTTGTTGCTCGACCCCGCCACCGGCCAACTCCGGGCTGTCATGGATGGCGGCTACCTGACGGCAGTGCGCACCGGGGCGGTTAGCGGTGTGGCCACCAACTATCTGGCCCGTGCGGACGCCTCGATTGTCACCATTTTCGGCGCGGGGGTGCAGGCCCGCAAGCAACTGGAGGCCATGTGCGCCGTTAGGCCAATCGCCAAAGCGCTCGTGGTCAATGTGCAGCCCGAAACCGCCAAACGTTTTGCCGATGAGATGAGCGCTTCTCTTGGCGTCGGCGTACGACCCGCCGCCGATACCCGCAATGCCGTCGAGGCTGCCGACATCATCATCACCGCCACTAGCGCCCACGACCCGATTTTCGACGGAAGTTGGGTGCAGCCGGGAACTCATATCAATGCCATCGGTTCGCATGCCCCGGCCTGGCGAGAACTGGACACCACCACGCTTCAGCGCGCCAAGGTCATCGCCGACCAAGCCACCGCCTGCCTTGCCGAAGCGGGCGACCTGATCATCCCCATCCAGAAGGGAGCGATCACGGAAGAGCACATCTACGCCGAACTTGGCGAGATCGTGGCCGGGAGCAAACCAGGTCGGGAGGGTGACGACGAAATCACCTTGTTCAAATCAGTCGGTCTTGCCATCCAGGATGTGGCGGTCGCCGCTCTGGTGTATCGAAGGGCGCAAGAAGCAGGCGTCGGCCAGATACTTGGCTGATAATCGTTCGCTTGTTTTCTCACTCCAACAGGAGCCCCAGCCGTATGGACAAACAACAAGTCGAACAGATTTTCGCCGCGTTTGAAGCCAAAGACATTGAGACCGTCATGGCTCAGTTCGCCGATGATGCTGTCGTTACAGATCCCCACTATCCTATTCCAGAAATGGTCGGGAAGAAAGCCATCAGGCAGGGCTTTGAATGGGCGCTGGGGAATATGGAGCAGGCCGGATTCAAGGTGCTCCGCCTCTGGTCTGACGGCGATTCAGGTGCAGTCGAGATGGACACGCACCATGTGTTCAAGGGCGGGATGGAGATGAAATTTACGCAGGTCTTCGTGATCGAGATACGGGATGGCCTCATCACCCGCCTTCAATCCTTCGGCCCCTATCGTCCGGGCGGTGTAAGCGGCATGATGCTGAAGACAGTCGGTTTCTTCTGGCGACGGAAGGGGGAAGGATAAGGCGATGAAGCAATCCATCCAGACCGATCAGGCGCCGGCGCCCAGAGGTCCTTATTCACAGGGCATTGTAAGCGAAGGCCGGCTGCTGTTTGTTTCTATGCAAGGCCCATTTGATCCTGTCACTGGCGAAGTCAGCGGCGAGACTTTCGAAGAGCAGGCGACGCAAGTTTTCGCCAACATCCAGGCCATTGTGAAGGCTGCCGGTGCTTCGCTGGCGGATGTGGTCAGGGTGACGGTGTTTCTGGCCGATTGGCGGGATTTCGCTGCTATGAACGACATTTACTCGGCCATTTTTCCTTTACCCTACCCGGCGCGCACCCCCATCCCTGGCGTTCCTCCCGGCGTGCTCATCACTGCCGAGGCTATCGCCATCCTCCCCCTCCACTAATCAAGGAACCATGACTATGTCCTCAAGTATTGCTTCGCAACTACATCAAGAAAGCATCATCATCGACGGCCTCAATGCCAGTTGGTTCCCCGATCCGCGCGTGCTCCAGCACTTGCACGAGGGCGGTGTCACAGCGGTGAACGCCACCATCGCCGCCTGGCACGACCCCCTGGAAACGCTCGACCTGTTCAGCGCCCTCCTGCCGCTGTTCGAGCAGCACAGCGACATCATCATGCAGGTCGAGTCGGTGGAAGACATCGCTGGGGCCAAGGAAAGCGGTCGGGTGGGCATGATCCTGGGCTTTCAGGACACTGCCCCCATTGCCGACAATTTGGGACTGCTCAGTGTTCACTACAAGCTGGGCGTGCGTATCATCCAACTCACCTACAATCACGAAAATCTGGTGGGTTACGGATGCCAGGCCCCAGAAGATGGCGGGTTGACGGGCTTTGGCCGGGAGGTGGTGGCCGAGATGAATCGTCTGGGCATCTTGGTGGATGTATCACACTGCGGCCCGCGCACCACCCTGGAGGCCATCGAAACCTCAACAACACCCATCGCCATCACCCACGCCAATCCACTCGCCCTGCTCGATATGCCCCGCAATAAAAGCGACGAGGTCATCCGGGCGCTGGCGGAACGGGGTGGCGTCATCGGCGCGGTGCAATTTCCGGCTATGGTCACTCGCCAGTTTCCGGCCACGGTCGAGACTTACGTCGATGTCATCGACCACCTGGTGCGTGTGGCGGGAATCGATCATGTGGGACTGGGGCCGGATTTCATGGAATACATGCCAGCGGAAGTAGCGGCGGCAGCACTAAAAGGACTGCCACCCGAGGCGATCAAGCAGTTTGCCGCCATCCCTCCCATGCAGGATTTCGAAACGGCTGCAAAGTTCCCCAACGTCACGGCTGAGCTACTCCGGCGGGGCTACGCCCCAGAGGACGTAAAGAAAATCATGGGTGGAAACTGGTTGCAATTGTATGAAGAAGTCTGGACTTAATGGAAGTTTACTGCAATTGACGGCACGAAGCACAGAAAATTGCGAAAGAGAGAGTTTTTACATGATACAGGTGTTGGTCGTTGGCAAGCGTGCCAAAACCTGGATACCAAGACCATGCAGAAGATGGTCCAGGCACTAAGAAAGAGACGTCTGCGCTGTCGCCAACACAAGCGACCACCCCCTCGACCAGCAGGCGATCAATTTCGATAATGTCATTGCCATCCTGGATGACGGACACATGTTCGTACTTGCCTATGTCGATTTGCGTTACAATATGCTCTGCCATGGTTTGCCTCCTTTGGCTGATAGGGCCCGCGTCCTGTAGACACGGAATCGGTTTGGTGATCTAACCCTATCTAACCAGATCTGGCGTACCATGGCAACAACCTACATTCGCCTGCTACCTTATATCACCAGCGTGACATTCCTAAAAGTGTCAGGTAGCTAAATCAGGGATTGTAGTGTGAGTCACTGCCCAGATGAGCTTCCCGTAGCCAACCAGGAACGATTGCGCTCATATCCAGTGCGGAGCTTCACCGGCATCGCACAGCCAGATCAGCATATCCCCTTCGTCACGGTTATCCCAGGCGTAGTAGGGAACGGCCTTGAACGTAACAGGGGATGTGGCAGCCGGCGTGTTGCGGTAGAGAGCCCCTTCCCATCCAGTTTCTTCAGCTTGCAGCGCGTCCCCTGTGATTGTGACGACGGCACCCAGCAGGTCTTCCTCGAAGGCGTCTTGCAGGTGACCCTGTCCGGGCAGGCAAATGCCGTGGACGTTACCTGGGTTATCAGTGCCTTCGAGACAGTAAACGATAGGGCCGCGCTGTATGGCCACGCGCTTATTGTTCATACGTACCTGCGGATGCGCATAGACTCGTTCAACCGGCATCGCCAGTCGCAGGGTGATGTAGCATAGATATAGTTGCCCAAGGATGCAAACAAACGCACAATATTGGGAGGGCAGCAGGCGCAATCATACCATTCCTGCCGGTGCCCGGCCGTGAGTAAGTGGTCCTGGATGCCCCGGACAATCAAGGGGGCAAAGTTACTGGAGATATTGTCCACGATGATGCCGACCATGGAACTGTGTTTTGCGCGCAAGCCCCGCGCGAAGAGATTTGGATGGTAACCCATTTCTTGCGCTAGCTTGATGATGCGTTGTTTGGTCTCTTCGCTGAGGGGAGGGTTGCTCCCTGTCAAGGAGCGAGATACGGTAGCCACAGAAACACCAGCGACGTCGGCTATTTCGGGATCGAGCATGAACAGATAGTCATAGTCCAACCGCCCCTGTACCCGCACCGCCGAGTCGCAACTTTGAAACTCGTGAACCCTCTGCTATAATCGAAATGGCTTTGCAGGCAGCCTTGTCTACTTATCCACTTGTCTACTGTCTTGAAAATAAGCGCTTTTGCGATAGGCGGACATCATCCCTGCGAAAGCGGCATTGATTCCTGGACTCCCGCGTCCGCGGGAGTGACGCGGCCGGGTGGCCTGTCTGAAAGACGCCCGAAAGGCCGGAGACGTGTTGGTGTCAACCGCATCTGCATTTTCATCATTGCTGGTGTGCCAACGATCATGTTGACTTGTCTACTTGTTTACTTGTCTACTTGTCTACTTGTCTACTTGTCTACTTGTTGACTTGTCTACTTGTCTACTTGTTGACTTATCTACTTGTTTACTTGTCTACTTGTTTACTTGTTTACTTGTCTACTTATCCACTTGTCTACTTGTTTACTTATCTTCTTCTTATCGGAGATACAAAAATGTCCATCGACACGTGTGAAATCTCAACCCCACCAGCCCTCTGGTCCCCCGCCGACAGCCTCAGCCCCCGCGTCCGCCAATTGCGCGAGCAGTTCTGGGATTTTTACAATCGGGATTACACCAACGAGGTGCGCTCTTTCAGTTCAGGCTCCGCCTGGGACCATGTCTACTCACCCTGGAACTGGACCGGCGCTCCGGAGATGATGATGTTCTTCGCCGGCGCAAAGGCTTACTTGTTGGCCGATTCTACTCCGGTGGAACTGCCGTCCGCTTTCTGGGATCAGCCGCTGGTGGTGCGGAGAGCGATCTTTTTCAAGCGGGTGTTGGAGGAGTACTTGCCGGTGCAGATATTGGCCGGGGAACTCGTTGTCGGCTCTCACTTCTCGACTGCCTTCTCCCGCACGCTGACCCGCGCCGAGGCCCGCCCCTTTGCCCGCATGGAAAAGCGCTTCATGGCGGAAGTGCAGCGGCTGGACCGGGTGGGCGTGGGCAACTGCGGCGCCATCCCCGGACACCTCATCCCCGACTATCCCCGCATCCTGCACCACGGCTGGCAGGCCATCCAGGCCGAAGCGGACGCCATCGCGGCCGACCCGGCTGCCACACAGGATAAACGAAACCTGGCCCGCGCCATCTCCATCTGCGCTGACGGCGTGCGGGAACTCACCAACCGTTACGCCGCGGAAGCCGAGCGCCTGGCCGTTCAGGAGACCGATCCCGCCCACCGGGCCGAACTCAACGAAATAGCCCGCATCTGCCGCAAAGTGCCCTGGAATCCGGCCGGGACTTTCCCCGAGGCGCTTCAATCCCTCTGGCTGACCCACATGCTGGTGCTGATCGCCGAAAGCTATCCTGGCCCTGGCGTCTCGCCTGGCCGTATCGACCAGTATCTCTTCCCCTACTACCAGGCCGATCTCGAGGCCGGCCGTCTGACCCGGCAGCAAGCCAGGGAGTGGCTGCAATGCCTGTGGGTCAAACATAACTACGCCTACGACTACCAGGGTTGGGTGGGAACCAATCAGGGCATCAACGCCTCCTTCGGCCAACTCATCACCCTGGGCGGCATCGACGAGCATGGCGAGGATGCCAGCAATGACCTCACTTACCTGCTCCTGGATGTGATCGAGGAGATGAACCTGCTGGAGCCCAAGCCCAACGTCCGGCTTCACGCCAAAACCCCCGACCGCCTGCTCGACCGGGTGGTGGACATGGTCGCCGAGGCCCAGGGCAGCCCCTTTTTGCTCAACTTCGATGAGAACTCGATGGCCGGACTGCGCTGGCAGGGCTTGCCTGAATCCGACCTGTGGGATTATGCCCCGGTCGGCTGCCTGGAGAACACCTTGCAGGGCAACGACCGCTCCGGCACGGTAGACGTCAACATGAACATCGCCAAGGCCGTGGAACTTACCCTGCACGATGGCAAAGACACCACCAGCGGTGAACAGATCGGCCCCCGCACCGGCGACCCCCGATCCTTTGCCACCTTCGGGCAGTTCTTCGCCGCCTTCCAGACGCAATTGAAGGCAATCATGGAGCTGCTCATCGCCGCCAACGATATCGCTGACAGCGGCCGGGCGCGCTTCGAGCCGACGCCCTACGTCAGTGCGCTGGTGGATGGCTGCCTGGAGAACGGTGTGGACATCACCGCCGGTGGGGCGCGCCACAACTACCTCACTATCGAAGGGGTGGCTCTGGCGACCACGACCGACAGCGTGGCCGCGGTCAAGAAACTGGTCTACGATGAGGGATCAGTGACAATGGATGAATTGGTGCGGGCACTGGACGCCAACTTCGAGGGCTGCGAGTCGCTGCGCCAGACGCTGTTGAACAAGGCCCCCAAGTACGGCAACGACGACCCCTATGCCGACGATCTCGCCGGTGAGATCAGTCGCTTCTGGACAACAGAGGCCTTCCAACACGTCACGCCCGAGACCGGCAAGCGCTACCGGGGCGGTTATCTCTCCTGGAATTACTGGGTGGCCTACGCGCCCAAAACAGCGGCCACACCCGATGGCCGCAAGCGCGGCCAGTTCCTGAGCAACGGCGTCTGCCCGGTCAACGGCGCCGACCGTCTGGGCCCCACCGCTGTGGTCAAAAGTTCCGGCCGTCTGGGACTGGAGACCGCCCCCAACGGCAGTTCTCACACCATGAGTTTCTCGCCCAGCCTGTTGGCCAGTTCCGAGAATCGTCGCAAAATGGCGGGGCTGCTGCGGGCCTATAACCTTGTCGGCGGCACCTGCTTGCAGATCAACGTCGTCAGTCCGGACACGCTGCGAGCCGCACAGCAGGATCCCGAGTCCTACAGCAACCTGCTGGTGCGCGTCACCGGCTACAACGCCTATTTTGTGATGTTGGGCAAGGAGATTCAGGACGAGATCATTGCCCGCGAGAGTCATGCGCTGTAGAAATCGTGATGCGTGCGATTAGCCTTACCGGCACAACCTTCAACATCCAACGCTTCAGCACCGAGGATGGCCCTGGCATTCGCACTACCCTCTTTTTCAAGGGCTGCCCGCTGCGTTGCGCCTGGTGCCACAACCCGGAAGGGATCTCTCCCCGGCCGGAGCTTATGTGGTATGACGTACGCTGCATCGGCGCCGGCGACTGTCTGCGCGTCTGCCCGGAGGATGCGCTGGAGCTGACTTCCCAGGGAATGCGCATTGATCGAGCCAGGTGCACTGTTTGCGGTGACTGCGCCGAAGCCTGTCCATCGGCTGCGCTGGAGATCATTGGCCGGGAGTGGACGCCGGAGGCTCTGTTCGCCGAAGTACAGAAGGACGCCATCTTCTACGAAACCTCTGACGGGGGGGTCACCCTCTCAGGCGGTGAGCCGATGGCCCAGGCCGACTTTATCCTGGACCTGGCCCGTCTGTGCCGCGGAGCGGGCATCCATGTGGTTCTGGACACTTGCGGGGCTGCAAGCTGGGCGCGCTACGAGCAGGCGCTATCCCTGGTGGATCTGGTATTCTTCGATCTCAAAATCTTTGACGGGAAGCGCCACCGGTCCGCCGCCGGCGCTGACAACGCCCACATCCTGGAAAACGCCCGCCGCATCGCCGCCGCCGGAATGCCGATGTGGATTCGCACGCCTATCATCCCCGGCTTCACCTCCGACAAAGCCAACATCGCCGCCCTGGGCGACTTCATCGCCGCCGAACTGCCCACGGTCGAACGCTGGGACCTGCTGGCCTACACCAACCTGGGCCAGGCAAAATACCATCGCCTGGAGCGACCTTACGCCCTGGAGGGAGCCCCGCTCCTGACCCACACCGAAATGGAAGCGCTGCACGCCGTCGCCGTCCAACGGGTTCCCGTCGCCGTCTGGTCGGGAGCCACGCGTGACAAATAACAATCAACAGTCAACGAAAAACGCCTCACGTTCATCCTGAGCCTGTCGAAGGGCACCACGTAGCACGCGTCACGTTTCACGTTTAACGCCTAAAGGTATCCCATGTCCATCATCGAAGCACAGCCCGGACTGATGAAAGCGCTCTCCGACGAGATGACGCCCAAGTTCCTCGCCACCCGCTCCGCCAACGGCATTCCCAACATCGTACCATGCACCTCCACCATGCCCGCGGGCGATGTGGAAGACCGTCTGATTTTCGGCAACTTCCTGCTGCGCAAGTCGATCGGCAACCTGGACAGCGACCCGCGCCTCGGCATCCTGGTCATCACCACTGATCTGGAGGGCTGGGTTCTGCAGGGGGATTTCGTGGGCTGGCAACGGGCGGGAGCCTATGTAGACCGCCTCAACAATACCGATCTCCTGCGCTACAACGCCTACACCGGCGTCCGCAACGCCGGCATCATCCAGGTGCGGGCGGTCCTGCACCATTTCCGCATCTCAAAAATGCGCATCCTGGCAGATTACCTGCTGGCCCGCGCCGCTGCCCGGCCTCCTGACGAGTTGGGCGAAGCGACGACGATGCCCCCGCCAGTGCGCGAGAAATTCAGCCCGATCACGGCAGTGCGGATTTTGGCGTTTCTGGATGGCGAGGGATACCCGGTGACAGCGCCCGCGCTCTCCCTGCAACCCGCCGGAGACAGCGCTCTGGTCTGTGCAGAGGGATTGGCCGCTGACATGCTGGAACCGCTGGCTGTTGGCGACCCCATCGCCGCCTCGCTGCTTACACTCGACATCGTCTCCTTCCAGGCCAAAGGACGATGGCTGGGCAGACGACACCTGTTGGGAGCGCCTGTGGGGACGATGGCGGTAACCGCCGTTTACGCCGGGGGGCCGCCTATCCCTGGCCGGCAGGTGGCGTGAAGTTGGTGATTCTTCAGGCACCTAACTGAGATCAGCCCCGCACCACTGCAAAACAAAGACCAACAGACTCTCCCAAAACGAGAAAACACTCTCAAGTTCGACATATTCATCGGCGGCATGGGCATTGGCGCCGCTGGGGCCGAAGATGATGCCGGGCATGTCGAATATCTGGTGCAGGGCGAACATATCGCATGCATAAGGCGCACCGAGGATGTCGGGACGCGCCCCCGTCATCTGGGCGGCGCTCTCCGCCAGAAGCTGTACCGAGGGGTGATTGGGGTCCATTGCGGTGGGTACCATCCAACGCAAACGGAAGCGCATCTCGGGAATAGTGGCGAAGGCATCCGGATACCGGTCGATCACGCTCTGCAACCACCGCTTCAACTCTCCCAGAACATCCTCGCGGCGCTCTCCTGGCAGCACCTGGGCGATGAGTTCGATGCGGCCTTCGTTGGGAACGGCGATGGGTACGTTCGGCCCCCAACCGCCCGCGTACACCTTGGTAATCTGCACCGGCACAGGGTCGGGATAGCTCAGGTAGAGGGGATGGTCAGGATGGTTGCGCCGCACTGCCTGGAATTCATCGAGATGCGAAAGGAACAACGTCATCTGCTCTACGGCGTCCGCGGACTGCGCGCCCGCCGTGCCTGCCTCTAACCAGGTTCCTTTGCTGCTGGTGAAGATGAAACTGGCGATCAGCGCGCCGCGGGCCGCCGGGTAGATCTGCAGATCTGTTACTTCCGGCAAGATAGCCGCATCCATCGCACCATCCCGCAGCCGCCCGGCAATGGTGGCGTTTACCCCGCCCTCCTCTTCATCGACCACACACTCAAAGCTCAACGTCCCCTTCAGCGATAGTCCCTGCTCCCTGAGAGCCCTGTAAAGCACGGCCATCGCCCCCATCGGCCCCTTCATGTCAACCGAACCCAGGCCGTACAGCTTGCCATCATGGATTTCCGCGCCGAATGGCGGACGCGACCAGACGTTATCTCCCAAAGCCACCGTGTCCATGTGCCCGGTCAGCAACAGCGACCTGCCCCCGCCCCTGCCTGGCACAACGGATGAGAGATTGGGCCGATCTTCGTAGTTGCGGCCCGGCCAGTAGGCTTCATGCTCAAGCAGGCCGGGAACCTGATCCGGCTGGTAGAGGTCGACCGGCAGGCCTGCGCTCTGCAAATACTCCGCCAGATAGACCTGGCCCGCTTTCTCCTCGCCTGTCGGAGGCGTATTGCGGGTGGGAATGCGGATCAGGTCACGCATTACTTCCACAATCTCATCCTCGTAGCGGAGCCGCAGGTCATGGGCAAAACTGCTCAGGTTCATTGTTTCGTTCCTCGTGCCTTGCAGCGGGCTGAGAGCGGGGAGATCCTGCCTCTGCTTGCACCCATTACAATTCAATGATCTCGCGGCGGTAAGATGTCAATTCTTCGATCCCATCCTCCGTAACGATGATGCCATCTTCGTAACGCATGCCATACTCGCCATCACTGAGCCACACATCGATGTTGAACTGCATGTTGGGCTGGATGACTGTCTCGCTGCCCGCGCCCAGCCACAATCCTTCGACCTCGGATGTGCCGGTCCCGTGGGCAGGGCCGTAGAGGGTAAATTCCTCGAAGCCATAGCGCGATAGCGTATCGTGGTAGTTCTGGAAGACCTCTTTGGCCGCCACGCCGGGCCGGATATCCCGCAAAGCGCCGTTGACACCTTCCAGGGCGACGGTCATCAATTCCAGCGCCCGCGGCGGGGCCGCGCCGATAGCAAAGGGGCGGCACATGTTTCCGCAATAGCCCATATACTTCGCGCCGAAGGTTAGCTGAACCAACTCATTGCGGCGGATGCGGCGATCGGTGGAGCGGCAGAGGCTCTGGCGGGTGTTGGGGCCGGAACAGACCCAGATGGGATAGGGTGTGCCTTCTGCACCGAGACGCTTCATCGTGATGTGGGCATTGGCTTCGATCTGCCATTCGGGCATACCCTCGCAGGCCGTAGTCATGGCGTCGATCATCGCCTGTTCGGTGATCCAGTAGACTTTGCGAATGACGGCCAACTCAAACGCCGATTTGATCGCCCGCACGCCCAGCAACAGATCGTCAGCAGGGATGATCTCGGCATTGGGGGCCGCGTCCTTCAGGTCTTCGAGGATGAGATAGGGAAAGATGTTCCAGTCGGTGACGCCGATGCGGGCCGGCGTTTGTTTGCAGACAGAGGAAAGGATCGATTGAAAATCCTCATAGGTGACAGGCGGCACCCAGTCGGGCGCTGAGCTTTCGACAAAGGCGGGGTGAATACGGATATCTTTGATGCGGGAAAACTGTTTGGCGAACTCGTAGGACTCGGGCCCGCCGGTGACCAGGGCCGGTTCTCCCTGGCGCGGCACGACAATGCCGGCAAAGTCGAAAAAGGGCCAAAAATCGGCCAGGTAACGGCTGCTGGCCGATTCCGATTCGGAGGAGTAGGTTATGAGGACATCGATATCTGCTTCCTCCAGTGCCGTCTGCAAACGTGCTATTCGATTGCGATAATCCGAATCCGGGATCATGGATGTGCGCATGGCATCGCCTCCTGAAATAGAGTTGTGGTTCGTTTTTTCCGCAGAGTTCCGCGAACCTCCGGCTCCGATCTTTTCTGATGTCTGATCAGCGTTCATCGACGTTTATCAGCGGTTCATTCAGGTCTGCGGTTACCTTTCGCGGCAGGGCTCATCGAATCTCTACGACATGTGAATTTCAACGTCATTGGCCACCGGCCCCCAGATCGTGTACGTGCCGGGAACCGTCTGCAGCAATGAGCCGGGAACCAATGTATTTACGCGGCCATGGGCGCAGAGGCGGGCGATGAAGCGCTGCCAGCTCACGCCGCCGCCCAGATAGCCATCCAGCCAGAAGCTGCGATCGCGTGCGCCGACAATCTGGGCCGGGCCGATGGTGGCCGCTTTGGGCGGCACCCACGACCAGTCGCCGCCAAAGGAGTGCAAGGCGTTCTGCATGATCGTCATGGGCGTGAGTTCCACGATGCGCGCGCCCGCCTGCTTGTAGGCTTCCAGGTCATCGCCGAATTCCTCACCCAGGTCCGATTCCCAGAAGGCAATGTGACCGCACCAGCCGATGCCGCCGTAACAAACATCTGCCCCGCCCAGGTCTTCGATCATTTTGCCGTAGCCGTTGATGTTTTCGGCGGTGGGGAAATGAATCTGCTCCGGCGGCGGCCTCAGTTCCGGATCGATCCGCAGAAAGAAGTTCTCCATCATCGCCCTTTTGAAGGAACCTGGCCATTCTTCCGGGGCAGTGTTGCCATCCTGATCCGCGTATTCATCCATGTTGAAAGTATGGACATGGTGCATCGGAATGCGCAGGTTGTTGATCATGCGGGTGGCGATAGCATATTGCGGCATGGGGCCGACGGGAAAAATGCCGACGAAATGGCGATTCTCGTCCAACGCAAGCTTGATGCGGGTGACGATGTCGCTGGCGAAGGCGCCGTAGAACTCGCTGATATCGTCGACGACGCTGATCTGGAAATCGGGGTTTGGATGCGATGCGATGTCATCGCGCTTGATGGCGCGCACACGCGCACACTCTGCCACATCGCGAAAAGATATGAATTTTGCTAGATCATAGGTGAAACTCACATGCCTTCTCCTTGCAAGAACTGGACATCCAGGGTTACTACTACACGCGGGTGTAAATACTCCAACGGTTGTCACTCCTTCGACTTCGCCCCGTTCGGGAGGGATCGGGCAGCTCGGGGCACCGCTCAGGACAGGTCTGAGCGTGTCGATCGACCAGCTATCAAACCCTCGGTTTACTTACGCCCGGCTGTACCACATGGATCGCCGACCGACAGGTCCGGCGCGCTGACGTGGCGTTGCAGAGCGAGACCATCGCGAAGAGGAGGCTCCTTTTTCGTGGTTCTGGTGCTTCATGTCTTCGCGCGATTTCGCGGCTTCGTGATCCAAACGCCGGGTCTGGCAGTCACCATTCAGGAAAAATCTGCCACAGGCACCGGCGCGCCGATTTCGGCGGAGTGTTCGGCGGCCAGACAGGCTTGAACTGCGGCCAGCGATTCTTCGGGTGTGATAACGACAGGCGGCGTGCCATCGACGATGCAATTCAGGAAATAGCCCAGTTCTTCGGCCAGCGCGCCGCCGCGCACGCCGGGCCGGATTTCGGGCCAATAGGTGGGGTCAGGCGTATAGGAGCCATCCAGCCCCACAACTTGCAGGCTGGGGTAGGTCTCCTGCAGATAGACGCCGCCCTCTGTGCCGATGATCTCCATGCGTTCGTCTGGGAAATAGCCCTTGTGATCAGGCATGCACCACACGTTTTCGCACACCCCAATCGCGCCCGAATCGAAGCGATACATCGTCCAGCCAATATCGGGATACCTGTGGCCATTCACATTGAGCGTCTGCGCATAGGCGGTTTCGATGCTGGCTCCGGTGTACCAAAGCATGATGTCGGTGTCGTGCACGCCATCGCCGATGATGGGGCCGATCTTGGGCAGCACCGCCGCGCCAATGGAGACAGGCACATTTCGCCGGGCATAGATTGAGACGATTTTGCCGATCTTGCCCGCCTCGATCTCACGCTTGACAGCAGCGTAGCGAGGGTTGAAGCGCACAATGTGGCCGACCATGAAGAACTTGTCGGAGGCATTGGCGGCATCGACGATGGCGCGGCAATCGACCAGAGTGGACGCCATCGGTTTCTCCAGAAAGACATGCTTGCCGGCCCGGAGAGCAGCCAGCGTGGGCCCGGTATGCTGGTCCCACATGGTGGTGATGCTGACCGCCTCCAGTTCGGGGTCTTCCAGCATTTCATTGTAATCGGTGTAGAGATTGGTGACGCCGAATTTCTCGCCCAGTTGCTCCAGGCGGGATTCGGTGCGTGTACACAGCGAATGCAACTCCACGTTGGGCAACGAGGCCAGGGCTTCACCGTGGAATTCTCCGAACCAGCCCAGACCGATGATGCCATATTTGACTTTGTTCATGCTGCAACACCTCCTTACTTAGTGGCTGTCTAAAGATAACTTCCCGTTTGTGTCATTGCAAGTAACCAAAAGGCGCTCCACACCTCTGCATGATGCGCGGAAACAACTTACCATAAAACTGTTTCGTTAGCAGGCCGATAGGCCGAAGCAATCTCCAACAAGCAAACTCGGGAATTGCTTCGGGGCTGCACCCGCTGCTTAGAAACTTGCGATTTTCGGACCAACCGTGTGTCGTCCCCGCGAAGGCGGGGAACCAGAGCGTGAACTCCTGGGCTCTCGCTAGAACTCACGCTAGAACGACCAATTTTGGCACGCGATATCGATGGACTCCCGCTTGCCTAGCTCTCGCACCGCTTGCCAGCGTGCTGGTGTGGCGTCCGCCTTCTCTTTTGAAACTCTGTCTGTGGGGGTTTAATTGCGGCAATCAAACCTCTGCCTTATGCCAATCCTTGCCGACCTTGCTCTCCATATACTCGAACACCGCTCCATCTTTTGAGACGAAGACGACGCGCACATTGTCGTTGGCCTGGAATGGCCCGAGCAGTACCGGCGAGTCGCCCATGGCCTCCTCCAGGTTGGACACCTGAAACGCCATGTGCGGCAGATCGCGCACCGGACCGGTCACGGGCGAATCCGGCTCAAAGCGCAGGTATTCCACTTTGTATGGATGGTCGATCGGGTTGGTGACCCACACACGGGTCGCCTCCACCCACATTTCGCCTGCTTGTTTGTCGTCGGTTGGTATTCCAACATGATCGAAATCCCGCATATCAACTCCTTTTTGGACGATTACTGACCGAGGGCCGCCGACCACTGACCGCTGACCGCCGTCTTCTGGAAGCGGTCTGCCGTCCGTTGTCTGCGGTCTTCTGAGCATATTGTTACCTGCGCAACTCCAGTTACCAAAAGCGGATGACCTCACCGGTTTCGATGGATTGGCGGGCGGCGAGCGCTGTTTTCACCGCCAGTCTGCCCTGGGCGCCTGTGCCAAACTGTGGGCGACTGCCTTCCTGCACGCATTTTGCGAAGTAGGCCACCTCATTCTGATAGCCATCGCCCGCTTCCATTTCCAGCACCCTGGGCGGTTGGCCCGGTTGGTAAACCATCAGGCTATTGATGCCGTCGGCGCTGGAGTCCACCTGTTCCCCTCCTGCGCGCAGCGTGTATTCCACATTGCCCAGCTCGCAGCGAACAGATAGCGTCATGGTAAAGGGATAGCCGGCAGGCATGATGGCGTTGCCCTCAGCGAAACACTTGACGCCGCCATAATCGATCATGGTCATGGCCTGATCCCAACCGCCATGCGCGCCCCGCCGGCCCTGGGCGTAGAGTGTGTCCGGCTCGCCAAACAGCCAGTTCAGCGTGTCCAGATCGTGGATATGCAAGTCGAGTACCTCGCCGCCGCTCAGGCTGGCATCTTTGAACCATTCGGCCCAGCCGGGCGGTTCACACAGCCGCGAAGCGACCGCCGAAATTGGCGCGCCCAATTCGCCGCTCTGCAACACTTCAGCCAAAGCCACATATTCGGGCCAGAAACGCAGGACATGGGCGACCATGAGCAAACGATCCGCTTCGTCAGCGGCTGCGATCATGGCATCACAGTCTTCCACCGTCAGCGCCATCGGTTTTTCCACCAACACATCTTTGCCGGCAGCGAAGGCAGCCAGGGTGGCATCCCTGTGCAGATGCGTGGGCAGCGTGATGCTCACTGCTTCGACGCGCGGATCATCGACCAACGCCATCGAGTCGGTTGTCCATTCACAGCCAAGCTCCTCCGCCAACGCCCTGGCTCTTTCTTCAGAGCGGGAAGAAACGGCGATGAGATTGACATCCTCCAGCCTGGCGAAAGCGCGGGCGTGCGCTCCGCCCATGAAACCGGCTCCAAGCACTGCTACATTGAGCACAGCGGTTCTCCTCGTATGATTATGAATGTGGACGTCAGGACAGGCCCAAGTTGCTTAGCGTTTCGTAGGAAACCTTCATCGAGCGATCCACTTCGGCAAGAGGTGGAAAGGGCTCGCCCTGGAATTCGATCTCCACACTGAAGGGACCGGTATAACCTTCCTCCTCCAGGAGGTTGAGAATGCCGGAGAAATCGACAAGTCCCTCGCCCACAGCAGGAAAGTTCCAAACGCCCTTGCCGCCGGCGCTGTCTTTCAGATGAACATGCACGAGATAGGGCACGGTTGCACTTATATCGTCGACGGCCTGTACATCGGCATAAAAAACACAGTTGGCGGTGTCATAATTGATGCCCACGTTGTCGCGGCCGATCTCTTTGATGATGGGGATGGACAATGCTCCCGACGCCATGATGTCACCATGCACTTCCAAACCGATTACGACATCTTGTTCGGCAGCATAATCGGCCAGTTCATGGACGTAGCCCATGAAAGCGTCTTTATCCTCGTCTTCGCTGTAATGGCCGCCAATAGCCGTATTCATCAGAGAAACGCCGAGCTTCGTGCAGAGGTCGATGGCCTTCTTGCCAACCACCACCCCTTCAGCGGTGGTCAGATCGGAATGGCCGCTCAGGGCGGAGACCTTCAACCCCAATTGATCGAGTTTGCCTTTGATTTCGGCAATTTGTTCATCGGTGGCATCGATAGGCACGTGCTCTGTGTAGCCATCGACCGCCGAAAGTTCGACATATTCGAATCCGGCGGCGGCGATGCCCTGCAATGCTTCGTCCAAACCGTAGGTGTGATAGCTGTTGGTATGGCCAGCCAGAATGTTTTGCATATCCGCTCTCCTTTGCGAGATGTCAATAAGGGCAGCGGGCGGGACGAGGCCGAAAGATCGACTCATCCCGCCCAAGAGATAGCAGCCTAATCCATAGACCAGGGAACCTTATCGGTTGTAACCGCGGCCCACTCCTCGCTCAGTTCGCAAGCCTCGGCGTCTGCCATAATGCGTTCGACATCGAAGCTGTTGGCAACTTCGATCAAATCGTTATTGACCACCTGTCCCGCCTCATACTGATTCTGAATTTGCTCCAGATCATAGACGGTGTCGATGTACTCCTGCCAGTTGTCCATATCATTGTAGCCATAGCCCAGTCCATCTTTGTAACTCTGGAAATACAGATCGGCCAATTCGACCATCGAGTCGAAGGCGAGCTGCGGTTCCATCTGTTCTTGGACGGCAGGGAACTGGTTGTAGGCAATCTGAGCAGCGCAGCGCGGGTTGCGCCGGGCGAGATCAAAGGCCATCGCATTGGCTGTGAAGAATCGCTCCCACGTATCACGCATCTCAGGGTCTTCCAGGTCCTCGGCACGGATGGAATAGCCGTTAGACGGATGGTTGGAGAAATCGGTGCCGATGAGGTACTTCAGGTCCAGACCTTGCGCTCCCCACTGCGCTTCCAGGCCGCGCCATGCCAGGGCGGCATCAGCCTCACCCAGAGCCGCAGCCTGAGCCCATTGGTTACCCGCGTTCAAATAGGTGACCGTGCTGGGATCAACGCCAGCCTCCACCAAGATGGGATCGACGATGACCGACCAGCCTCCCGAGCCGAGGGAAATGCTTTTTCCCTCGAGATCTTGCACAGTTTCGATGTCACTGTCAGGGGCCATAGCAAAGTTGAAAGTCTGGCCCAGCATCATCTCCCATGGTTGCACCAGCGGCATGCCGGCGTCGATACTCGCCAACAGCACACCGGGTGAGGGATAACCGATATCTGCTTGACCTTCAGCGACGAGTTTGGTGACCGCAAGCGCCTCCAGGGGGCCAGGCTGCAACTCAAGATCAATGCCCATCTCGTCGAAATAGCCCATTTCTCTGGCTACCCAAAGGTTGAAGTCGTCCATCACCTCCAGCGTCCCGCGGGGCGATACCCAGACAACCTTATCAGGTTCGGCTGCTGCTTCAGGCTCTTCAGCGACGGGTTCTTCAGCAACCGGTTCTTCCACGGCAGGTTCTTCAGCAACTGGTTGTTCAGCAACCGGCGCGGCGGGCGCAGCGGTTTGAGGGACGGCACAGGCTGCCAACAGGCCGCCAAAAGCAAGGATCACGATCAGCAGGAATAGGTTTCGGGTGACTGCGTGGCTTCTCATGGAGTCTTCTCCTTAAAGAGTGTTTGTGCCTGCCTGGCAGGCTGGTCAAGTAGCGGTAATTCGTCCTCATTCATCATTTATCCTCAGATGTATTTGTTGATTTTCACCTCCTTGGTGCATCCAGCACCCTGACTGTTGGAGTCGACCATTTGACACGCGGAGTGAGCATCCTGTGCGAAACCTCCCGCAGGGGCAGATGCGAACAGGTTCACATCCACACAAGCAGGCCCTCACCCGCCGTAGTGCGCCAGGTCCAGAGGGAGCGTAGTGTAGACAATCTACGCTTCCCAACTGGCCCATTTCTTGCCAACGAAGTAGAACAGCACGTAAAGACTGACGCCGATGACGGCAATGAGTATGATAACGGCAAAGAAGCTGGCCATGCGGGCCAGAG
>JAYELL010000019.1:36028-49225 GCA_034717495.1 Chloroflexota bacterium
GTGTAGACAATCTACGCTTCCCAACTGGCCCATTTCTTGCCAACGAAGTAGAACAGCACGTAAAGACTGACGCCGATGACGGCAATGAGTATGATAACGGCAAAGAAGCTGGCCATGCGGGCCAGAGAGGAGTAATAGGTAAGGCGGGTGCCCAAACCCATGCCGCCACCCACCATCTCGGCGCCTACAGCCGTCAGCAGGCCAAAGATGCCGCCGACCATGAGGCCAACGATGATCATCGGCATGGCGAGCGGGAAGCGCACCTTGGTGAAGGTCTGCAACGTTGTCGCTCCATAGGATCGCGCCAGGGCAAGCTTGTCCTTGTCGGTGCGTCGAAATCCCGTCGAGGCATTGATCATCACCATGGGCCCGACGGCCAGCGAAACAGCAATAATGCGAGGCGTCTGGCCAAAACCAAATTTGAGGATCAGCAGCGGGACCAGGGCCAGCATGGGCGTCGTCACGAGAATCAAAATGTATGGTGTGATGATCTTCTCGACCATTGGCACTTGCGTCACCACCGCTGCCAGGAAAATTCCGATGCTGGCGCCGATGACATAGCCGATAAACAACTGCTGAAGCGTGGTCAGAAGGTGGGGAGCCACCGTCGGGAAATTGTTCACCAGGGCCGCCGCGGTCTCGCTCGGCTTGGGGAATACATAAGAGGGCACCTCAAAGGCACGAACAGCAATCTCGATGGAGGTGATCACGACCACCGCCACCAGGAGGATGATGACCAGCTCCTTGCCCGCAATGTTCATCGATGTCAGCGCAGACCAGTTGGAAAGTCCTTCACCTGGCGATGCCGTTTCCTGGCTGCTGCTGCTTTGTTCAGTTAGTTCGGCCAAAATTAACCTCCTGTCGGATTCTTGTCGTCAGTCAAAGAGTGCTGGTGAACAGCCAAAAAGGGTTGCATATCCAGAAAGGGAAACCAGCAGGATCAGTGCGCGAATTGATCAATTTCGTAATCGCCCGTTTCCACAGAGGCAGCGACATCGCCGTAAATGGTTTCTTTGATCTCAGCTGTCAACTCGAAGAAATGAGCCTCAGTGGTGATGGAAAGGGGGCGGGGGCGGGGCAGATCGATGTCAAATATCTTGGAATTGCGGCCAGGGCGGGGCGTCATTACATAGATTCGATCGGAGAGATAGACTGCTTCGGGAATCTGGTGTGTGACGAATACGATCGTCTTTTGTGAGGCCTCCCAAATATCCAGCAGCATCAAGTTCATCTCGTCCCGGGTGAACGCGTCAAGAGCGCCAAATGGTTCGTCCATCAGCATCACGTCCGGGTCGTAAGACAACGCTCGCACGATGGAGGCGCGCTGCTGCATGCCGCCCGACAGCTCGCGCGGATGATGGTTCTCGAAGCCGGTCAACGAGGTCAATTGGATCAGTTCATCGATACGATCCTGATATTCGTTTACCTTCAAACCCATGATCTCGAAGGGAAAATGGATATTCTGTTTCAGGTTACGCCACGGCAACAGGTTGGCACTCTGAAACACCATGCCCACCTCGCGCCTGGGACTCACCACCTCCTGGCCATCGATGATGATGCTGCCCGATGTGAGCGGCCACAACGCGGCCATCGCCCAGAGCAGCGTGCTCTTGCCACAGCCACTGGGCCCGACGATGGATACGAACTCGCCTTCGTTGGCATACATGTCGAAACCGCCCAGGGCCTCTACCGGGCCGCGGTCGCTCTCGAAAGTTTTTTTTGCATTGTTGACTTTTATGACTGGTTCCTGGCTCATTTAGTTGCCTTCTGCTGATAATCGGATGTAATGGACGGGCTCCAATGGCTCAGGCGACCGCTACGGGCCGCCGGGATGGCTGTTTTTCGTTTCAAGCTTGAGAGGGTTGCACAAACAGAGCGTCGCTGGTCTCGCGCAGCGCCACGGCAACAGCCCCAAGAATAACGGCGTCCAATTTCAATTCGGACACAACGATGTCGGGCGTATGGGGAATCAGTCCCTGCAAACGCTGCCGAATCGGTTCGATGAACAGATCGCCATATTCGGCCAGTTCACCGCTGATGATAATGCGTTCGGGGGCGATCAGACAGGCAAGATTGGCAATGGCGACGCTCAGATAATCGACTGTCTCCGAAACCACCGCGCAAGCCAGGGAGTCTTGCTCTCTTGCCGCTTCCAACACCTGGCTAACCGTTAGCGAATGCGGTTCAGCCCCATTATTGCCTTCATCGTGGAGCAGCGACATTTCCCCGGCCCTGATTCGCTCCTGAGCGCGGTTGATGATGCCCAAACTGCCGGCAATCCCTTCCAGACAGCCGAAGGTATCATACTCCTGGCTCAACAACCGCTGGCTGGGAATCATATATCCGATCTCACCGGCAGCGCTGCCCGCGCCGCGATACAACCTGCCGTTCAAGATCAATCCAGCCCCGATGCCCCCGCCCAGCGAGATGCACGCCAGATTCTCCAGCCCGCGCCCGGCCCCGCGCCAGCTTTCTCCCAGGGCGATCAGATTGACCTCGTTTTCGATGAAAACGGGAACGCCCAACCGCTCCGTCAAAATGTCTTTCAGAGCAAGATTCTGCCAGCCAAGAGTGGGCGACCAGACGACGACACCCTGGGGAAAGAGCACAATCGACGGCGCACCCACGGCGACACCGCGCACCGGTACTCCCCGCCTATTCGCCTCTTCCAGGAGATCGGCAACAAGAGTGAGCAGTTGCTGCACACCTGCATCTCCCGTGAGCGAATCCTTCGACCTTCGCGCCAATACCCGTCCACTCAGATTGGCCAGAGCCCCAGTCATTTGCTGTCCAATATAAACCCCAACCACGGAACCGGCTTGGGCGTTGAACTCGATGAGTGTTGGAGGGCGGCCACCTGTGGAATCGCTCGCTTCCCGCTCCAGAACAAGTCTGCCCTCGATGAGATCGGCGACGATGCGCGTAATGGTAGGCGGGCTCAAATGCAACTGCCGGGCGATCTCGGCACGTGCAAAGGGCCCCTCCTCCCGCAATAACTTGAGGACTGCTGATTCATTGACTTTCCGCAGCAGGGCGGCGTTTCCTGTAGTAGGAGTCACCTTGGCATCCTTGCAAAAGAGAACCGCATCGTCGTGCCCGAGCCGGGCAAAAAAATCAGTCTTGCTTTCTGAAAGAAAGTTTAAAACAAAGCCAGGGATTTGTCAAGCGTTTTTCCCAAAGTGATGCACATTTTCCCATGATGGTCAGCACGTTTGCCGCGCCCGGCGCACTGCGTTAGAATAGCACTATGTCACAGCCCCTGTCCGATCGCCGGCCGAACCATTTTTGCCCACCTCCCCGACACACAGTTGTGCCTCGCACTCTCTGCTTCATTTTGCACGGAGACGAGGTTCTGCTAATAGAACGCTCGCTGAACAGACATCTCTTCCCCGGCAAGATCAACGGGCTTGGCGGCCATGTGGAAAGGCACGAGAACGTTGAGACGGCGGCAAGACGCGAGATTCTCGAGGAGTCGGGACTGCTCGTATCGGACCTTTGGCTGGCAGGGGTCGTGCATGTTGATGGCAGTACGGGTCAAACCGAAGTGGACAACGCCGGCCACTTCCCGGGTGTCATGCTTTTTGTTTTCACCGCCCAATCGGAGAGCAAACAGGTCCTGCCCACAGAGGAAGGGGAGCTTTTCTGGAGTCCTCTGAGCTCGGTAGATGGCCTTGATTGGGTGGATGGCGATCCCAGGTTGCTGCAACGGGCCCTGGCTGCCCGCTCCCGCGGCGAAACCTTTTTCGGCACCATTGGATCCGGTTGAGCAACCCACGCGCACATTGCGTTGACAAATCGAAAACTCTGTGCTACGATCGCGACAATTACATAGCGTCTGACGCTCTTATCCAGAGAGGTTGAGGGACCGGCCCGTTGAAACCTCGGCAACCAGGACTGCGTCGGTGAGTGGATCGACATTCCCACTGCCCGGCTGACACGCAGACCAAGGTGCCAATTCCGACAGCACAAGCTGGGAGATGAGAGGAGATGACAATGATGTGCATCCCACTCGTTACCCTGCCTCGCCCTACGCGAGGTTTTGCTTTTTCCGCGATTCACCTGCCGGCCACCCCACCCCCTGCCTGGAATTGAGCTTCCACATTATCAGCATCAATGAGGAGAGTTCTTATGCGCGTGCTCAAGTTCGGCGGAACGTCCGTTGGCAATGCCGATGCATTCAAGCAAGTGGCGAAAATCGTGGCGAAATTGAAGGAAACTGATTCCCAGGTAGTGGTGGTCACCTCCGCTATGAACGGCGTCACAGATATCCTGATCGATGCTGCGCAGGCAGCCGCAGCCGGCGACCGGCGACCTTATCGGGAAGCGCGCGACGACCTGTTAGCAAAGCACCAGATGGTGGCAGGCCAATTGATCAGCAACGGTGTCGAGCGAGCCGCGCTGGGCAGGCTCTTCGAGTCACGGCTGTCCAGCTTCGAGCGCCTCTGCCGCAGCGTCGACGTGCTCGGCGAACTGACGCCCAGGGGCCTTGACGTCATCTCGGGCACCGGAGAGCGTCTCTCGGCGCCACTGCTGGCCGCGGTGCTTCGGGCCAACGGCATAGCAGCCGAATGGGTCGATGCAGCGGAAATCATCGTGACCGACGAGAATTTCGGCGGTGCCAATCCGCTGCTGGAGCCGACCATCGACCAGGCCAACACCCGGCTTGAGCCCTTGCTGCAGGGAGGCGTGGTACCGGTCGTAACCGGTTTCGTCGCTGCCACTGAAGATGGCATCAGTACTACCCTGGGTCGCGGCGGCTCCGATTACTCCGCCGCTATCCTGGGTGCCGCGCTGCAGGCTGATGAGGTCCAGATATGGACCGATGTCAACGGTATCATGACTGCCGACCCAAGAATCGTGCCCGGAGCCCGTACGATTCCCGAAATCTCCTACATCGAGGCAGCCGAACTGGCTTTTTACGGCGCCAGGGTCCTGCATCCAAAAACGATTCTACCATCGGTTGAGCGCGGCATTGCCCTTCGTGTGCTGAACACATTTGATCCCGATCATCCCGGTACCCTCATTGTGAAGGAGCCCAAGCCCACCAGGGATGTCGCCAAGGCCATTTCAGCCATCGAGGGATTGACGATGGTGACTGTTGAAGGCCGGGGCATGCTTGGTGTGCCGGGCATCGCGGCCCGAACCTTCAGCGCGGTGGCCCGGGCAGGCGCCAACGTATTGATGATCAGCCAGTCCTCCTCGGAACAAAGCATCAGCTTCGTGATCCGGGTGCAGGATCAGGCAGCAGTGATCGCGGAACTGCGCGCTGAAATGCAAAGGGAGATGGAAGCGCAACACATCGACGCAGTGCGCGCCCACGAAGGGGTTGTGATTGTGGCGGTAGTGGGCGCGGCAATGAAAGGCACGCCAGGAATCGCAGCCAGAATCTTCTCCGCTCTGGGCAAGTCCGGCATCAATGTGATCGCCATCGCTCAGGGCAGCAGCGAGTGCAATATCTCCCTGGTCATCGCCCGTGGCGACGCCGCCGAAGCCGTACGTTGTATTCACGATGCCTTCGGCCTCCACAAGCTGAACGGCAAGGTACTGGATGAGAAACTGCTGGAAAAAGTGATTAGTGGTTAGTGCCTCGTCAAGACCAATGTGACGACTAAAGCAATGCCACTTTGAAAGCAAGAGTTGGATGGGAACGGCTTGTTCGGCCCCCCTAACCCCCCAAAGGGGGGAACTCCGGTCACATCACCCCCTCTGGAGGGCCGGGGGGGGCTGTCCGGATGCCAACACGAGAGTAACCCACGACTGACCATCTACGGACGCGGGGACGCGGGGATAAAGAGCGGAGTGAGCATCCTCGGATGCGATAACTGTGAACAATGGACAGCAGCGTGGGGCGAGGCGAGGACTAGAGATGCCCCTCGGCGCGTAGCCATGAAACTGCCCGCTCGATGGTCACGGTTAGTGGGGATGGGCTGAATCCCAGCTGCTCTGTCGCCTTGCTGTTGTCAGCGTAGATGAAACGAGAGCCAAAACGGATGATATCCCCCGAGATCGGCAGGCGCCGCGGCCAAATGCGGGCAAGGCTGTCCAGCGCCAGCGCGGTTGGCCCCACCAGAAAGCGGGGCAGGTTGCCCCGGGGAGGCTGGACCGCCAGCACCCGAGCCACCTCGCTGGCCAGATACAGGTTAGTGACATTGGGGCCGGCCAGGAGATACTTCTCTCCCGACCGGCCTTTTTCCAATGCCAGCAGATGGCCATCTGCCAGGTCGCAGGCGTCCACCACGTTGACGCCCCCTGGTGGCACCAGGGGGATACGCCCGTAGGCAACTTCCAGGATGATTTGACTATTGGTTAAGGTCGCGTCGCGAGGCCCCATGACAATCGAGGGATTGACAATGACAGCATCAAGGCCCCCTCTCACCCTGGCCAGAACCTGCTGTTCTGCCAGATGCTTGCTGTGGCCATAGGGATAGTCACCGGGTGAGAGATTGAATTGGTGGCTTTCGTCCACCGGGCTCTCGTCGCCGGAAAAACCAAGGGCTGCCTGTGAACTGGTAAAGACCAATCGTTCGATTCCCGAGGCCAGACAGGCTTCGACCACGTTGCGCGTGCCGTCCACGTTGACACGGTACAGCAGGGTAGTATCCTGGGACCAGTAATCGGCCGTCACCCCCGCGACATGAAACACAGCATCGCAACCGGCCATGGCCTTCAACAGGGAGGAGGGGTCGGTCACATCGCCAACCACCGGCTCATAGGCCAAACCCTTCAGCGCCTCCATCGAAGATGAATTGCGCCGCAGGGCGCGCACCTGCCAACCAGCCCGCCCGAGGGCCTCCACAACATTTGCGCCGACGAATCCGGTGGCACCGGTGACAAGGGCTTTCATGTCAATATATCACAATGTCAACATGTCATTATGACATTATGGCATTTCCTATGCCCCATACCTGGCAAGCCTGCCAGCGTGGCCCATGGCTCTGGGAATCAACTCGGTGGCGTGAAACTGGCCCAGGCCACCCAGCGCCTCACATTCGCGCTCACCGAAGACCTGGCAGCGATCAGGCATGGCATCGGGACTCCATAACAATGTGGGGACCGGGTGCCAGGAATGACTCTTCAATTTGGCGGGGGTACTGTGGTCGCCCGTGATCAACAGAACATAGGGACCCAGTTCCTCGATTTGAGGAAGCAGGCTGTCGATTTCCTCGATGACCTTGGCTTTTGCATCGAAATCGCCGTCCTCACCGCGGCTGTCGGTGTACTTCACGTGCATGAAAAAGAAGTCGTAGTCGTCCCAGTGCTCCCGCATGGTGTCGATTTCGCTCTGGTGGGTGGAACCGGTGGGCAGCACAGTCATGCCTGCCAGCTTGGCGACCCCGCGGTACATGGAATAGATAGCGATGGCGCCGGCCCGCAACTGGTAGATTTCGGTGAAGTCGGGCAGGCCGGGATCCTTGGCCAGGCCCCGCAGGTTAAGGCTGTTGGCCGGGTTTTCATCCTTGAGAACATCCCGGGCCGCCGCGACCCACTGATTGACCAATGCGGCGGTGTGGGCGCCTTGCCCAGTGCCCGACTCATCCTCAACCAGCAAAGGTTTTTTGCCGACCATCAGCGGATCGGTTTCAGTAAGCTCGCCGCCGAGACCTTCACCGCGAATCACCAAAACGAATCGATGCTCCTTCACCGGGCGCACAATTACCTCATAGCCAGGCAAGGCATCGGCCGTGGCATCCTGCAACTTCGCCGTGAGCCTTTCGCACGTCTCCGTGGGAATACGACCGGCCCGGCGATCGGTGATCCGTCCGTCGGCATCGACCGTGCAGAAGTTGCCGCGGGCTGCCAGGTCGTTTGGGCCCAGGTCGAAGCCGATGCCCAGTGCCTCAAGCACACCGCGGCCAATATCGTGCTCGATGGGGTTGTAGCTGAACAGGCTCAGGTGGGCCGGTCCACTGCCAGGAGTCACGCCCGGCGCGATGGGATCTGAGAGGCCACAGGTACCCTGTTGTGCCAGCCGATCCATGTTCGGGGTGTTGGCGGCCTCCAGTTCAGTCAGGCCGTCGGGCGTCAGCGGCAATCCGCCAAGGCCATCCAGCACCAGCAGTACGATTTTGTTGCCGTTTTTCTGCGCAAGGTCCGCCATCAAATTTAAATCGGTCACGTTTTTTCTCCTGTCATATCATAAAAAGAACATGTCCGCCCACTGCTGCCACCTTGTCCGGAAATCACCAGGCAGCGAAAAGGGGCCAGCTACCGATGCAACCGGCCCCTATCATTGGACACTTTCCTTACATCTTCCTACTTGAGGCGTATTTCCGTCTTGGGATCGAAAAGATGCATGTTGTCCATGTTGACCACCAGGTCGAGCGTCTCGCCAACCACTGCGGTCGAGCGCGGGTCAAGGCGAGCGACAAAGCTCTTGTTTCCGGTCAACAGATATGCGAAGATCTCATTACCCATCAACTCGGTGACGTCCACCGTGGCTGTCATGAAAGAAGGAGTGATGCCAGGGGGCGCATATTCGCGAGTCTGGATATCCTCCGGGCGAATCCCGAATATGACTTCGTTGCCTTTATTTTTCTTGACCAGGTCAAGGTGTTTGGGGGCAACATCCAGGCGGAAGGTGCCACTGTCGACGTACCATTTGCCGTCGGCTTCGACCAGCGTGGAGTCAAAGAAGTTCATGGAGGGGCTGCCGATGAAGCCGGCAACGAAGACGTTGTCCGGATGATCGTAAAGCTGCTGGGGCGCATCGATCTGCTGAAGAATGCCATCCTTCAGCACGGCAATGCGGCTCGCCATGGTCATGGCCTCCACCTGGTCATGGGTGACATAGATGAAGGTCGTACCCAGCCGCTGCCATAGCTTGGTAATCTCTGCCCGGGTCTGGACACGCAACTTGGCATCCAGGTTGGACAAGGGCTCGTCGAGGAGGAAGACCGCCGGGTCTCGCACGATGGCTCGGCCCAGTGCCACTCGCTGCCGCTGGCCACCGGATAGTGCCTTGGGTTTTCGATCCAGCAGCGGGCCGATGCCCAGAAGCTCGGCCGTGTCCCTGACGCGGCGGTCGAGCTCTTCCTTCGGGGTTTTGCGCAGCTTGAGTCCGAAGGCCATGTTGTCGTAGACGCTCATGTGGGGATAGAGCGCGTAACTCTGGAACACCATCGCGATGTCCCGATCCTTGGGGGGGACGTCGTTGACTACCCGGTCACCGATCAGGATTGTACCCTCAGTGATCTCCTCCAGACCGGCCAGAAGCCGCAGGCTGGTGGATTTCCCACAGCCGGAGGGACCGACGAAGACCAGAAACTCCTTGTCTTCGACGTGAATGGTCAAATCGTTGACAGCGACGACATCACCCCATCGCTTGTAGACATGTTGATACGTTACACTTGCCATCGAAGTATACTCCTTAAGATTAAGGTACACTCATGAAGCAGGCACGCTCGCGAAGACAGAACTGTTCGGTCAGGCCTCGGGTAATCGAAGGACCTGGGCTATACCGCCAAAACCGCTCTTCTCGATTGTGCGTTTAGGTCAAAAAGTGGTGCGGGAAGACTGGGAGGAGGTTCTATGCGTGGAACTGGAAGAGGATGGTATTGCTATCACACCAGGCAAGGGTTCCCGCGAAACACTCGGCCTGTTTCCAGATCCGATCTGGCATCACCTCCTTCCACGCAACAAGGAAACGGACAGCCTTTTTGCTATCCGGCGAGTGACCGGCTGCATTACCGGTCAAAACTTGTCGGGATTATAACATACGGCCCCGTCGTTGACAAGTGTTTTCGCGCCCTGGATAGCGCAGCCAAACCAGGAATCACACCCATTTGCACTCCCCGTTGAAATGGGTGTACTCTATGGATTCAGGAATCAATCCGCAAAATTATGATACGATAAACGCTTCACCAACCCAATGACCACAAGCATCCTTCTTTTATCGCTCGCATTCGTGGCCTGGGCCGGATTGCACAGTCTGCTGGCCGCATTTGATCTCAAATCACGGGCACGCCGCCGTTTCGGGCCTGGCGCTGATCGATGGTATCGCCTGGCCTACAACGTCATCTCGGCACTGACCCTGCTGCCTCTTTTCCTGCTCCTGGCGGCTCTTCCCGATAAGATGTTATATTCGATTTCATCGCCCTGGAATTGGTTCATGCGGGCGGGCCAGGCATTGGCACTGCTCGGCCTGCTGCTGGCCTTTTTGCAGACCAATCCCGCCCAGTTTCTTGGACTGAGTCAACTTGCGAACGACGGAAGCAACGAGGCAGAATCGCTGGTGATTCACGGGTTCTATTGCCGGGTGCGCCACCCGCTCTACTTCTTCAGTATCCTTCTGGTCTGGTTGACGCCCACTATGACCATCAATTGGCTGCTTGCCTGCATTCTGATCACCCTCTATTTCTACCTGGGCTCGTTGCACGAGGAGAGGCGGCTCCTGGCGGAGTTTGGAGATGCCTATGCCGACTATCAATGCCGTGTGCCCATGTTGATCCCACGCCCAGGCCGTTGTGTACCCCCCACCCAGTTTACAGATGTCTAAAGACTGCAAGAAAACCGAAAAATCAGCGCAAAACAAAGGCCCGAGCAACTTGCGCTCGGGCCTGAGGTCACTTTGCACGATCACCAATCAGGCGGGAGGAACGATAGAATCCGTGTCAGATCGAACCCGATAGAGTGCCACCAGGGTCAGAAGACCCACGGCAACGGAAACCCCCGACGCAGTCGCCGCGACCGCAACCTTTCTGCGACCGGTGAGACGACTCCTGCCATAGCCGCTGGCATCTGCCCGCTGCCGGGCAACCAGGCGCAGGCTCGTGCCCAACTCATTGCGGAATGCCGGCTCGGGTGCAACTGGCACCAGTGTTTCCTGGAGGAGATCGGTTAACTGCAACAGATCGTCCAGCTCGGCCAGATCGGCCTCAGGCAGAGTCTCTCTGCCCCATCGCATACCACCTACCCTTGACCTGCCAAAAACGTAAAGATCGAAAATCGAATCTCTCCAACTTATTTCCATAATCAGAACCTCTTGGGCAATCCCATCCCAGGTCACCGGTTGTGTCGGTCACAATTCGGATCACTAAGAAAGACAGTGACAGAAACGTGCTACAGGAAGCCGTGATCCGTCATGTCCTTGCGCAGAGCAAGCAGAGTGCGATGGTATAAGGATTTGATCGCGCCCTCGCTCTTGTCCATGATCTCGCCTATCTCCGCATTGGGCATTGCTTCAATGTATTTGAGTAACAACAACTGCTGGCGGTCATCGGACAGACGACCGATGGCGCTCAACAACGCCTCTCTGGCCTCACCTGCCTCCGCATAGCGTTCAGGGTTTCCCGTCGACATAGCCAGGGGCAGCTGATCATCCAGGGAGAGCTCTTTCCGTTTGCTGTAATCCCTGTGCCAGTTGGCCACCAGATTGTGCGCAATCCGATAGAGCCAGGCCGAAAACGGTACGCCGCGATCGGTATATCGACCGATATTGTCCAGCGCTTTGAAAAAAGTCCGGGCCGTAAGATCCTCGGCATCCTGACGATTTCCGCTGCGATAGTAGATATAGCTATAAATGCGATCTACGTGGCGCTCGTAGAGAAGGCCAAATGCCTCGGGATCGACCTTCGCCCATTCGACCAGGGTGGACTCATCGACCGTTTCCAACACCTGTTTGGACAAGCGACGATCACGCGACGCCATCTCGGCCAAAAACCCGCCATCGCTGCTCATGACCAGTCCTCCCAATATTGGGAAAACCGCTTTACCGTAAGCGCTGTGGCCATGGCAATGGCATACTTAGTCATTGTGTACAACACGAAAAGAAGGGTGGGGTTTCGCCTGCACTTGATTGGCAAGCTTGAACCAACCCTGGTCAAACCGGAAAATCGGGAACCAGGGCTGAGTTTATCCTGGAGAGAAGTATATCAGATGTATGCCAGGCGGGCAAGCAGATTGGCGGACGTCAGCGATTTTCCCAGTCCGGCACTGGCTCGTCGACGCACCAGAGAAATACGAAACAACTGGTGCGACCCAGGCCCTTGAACTGTTTGGTCAACTGCTTGCGGCGTTGATCGTAGGATAGATCATCAAGGGTTCGCAGGTAATCGAAAAAACTGCCATGCTGCTGGCTCAACGCCAGAATCGTGCCGGCGTTTTCGATCGTCCCGTTGATTTTTCGCCCGTTTCGAACGATACCCGCATCGGACAGCAGGCGCTCCACATCAGGCACATCGTAGGCGGCCACCGTGGCCACATCAAATTGGTCGAAGGCCTTCTGGAAGTTGGGCCACTTGTTTCGAATAACGTCCCAGCTAAAACCAGCCTGGAAGATCGCTTTGGTCATCTCCTCCAGGTAGCCGCCATCACCTCCAGGTCGTTGTCGCGGGGGAATTTCAATAGAATGAGGCATGCCGCTCCTCCTCTCTGAGGAAATGGTTCAGGGCTTAGATTGACAGGCACCTGTTTCTCTGGTAAAAAGTGTCCAGGCTTATCAGCACGACTTAGCACCAATTCTGACTGCGGATTTCGTGTCATTAGCGCAGGTGTTGGTGACATATCTTTTTTTCCCGGGGCAAGAACAGGAGCGTTTTGGCACTAATGAACCTGGCGTCCGACGTGATCAAGAAACTCATTTCGCAGCTGCCGGTCGTGCTTGAAACTGCCCAGCATGGCAGAGGTGGTCATGCGGGTATTGGCCTTTTTGACGCCACGCATAGCGGCGCACATGTGTTGTCCTTCGACGACCACCGCAACACCTTCCGCATGGAGGGCTTGCTGCAAAAACTCGGCGATTTGCTGGGTAAGGCGTTCCTGTACCTGAAGCCGGCGAGCAAACATCTCGACGATTCTTGGGATTTTGCTCAGTCCAATGACCTTTCCATTGGGAATATAGGCCACATGAACTTGCCCCAGAAAGGGCAACATGTGATGTTCGCACAGGCTGAAAAAGTCGATATCCCGGACGATAACCATTTCGTTGTATTCAACATCAAATATGGCATCGTTAATGAGCAAATTAGGATCCACATTGTAACCTGATGTTAATTCGGCAAAGGATTTGGCGACCCGGTGGGGTGTGCGCTGGAGGCCCTGGCGATCTGGATCTTCGCCAATCGCTTCCAGGATCGTGCGCACAGAACCTTCGACCGCCTCCTGGCCCACTTCTCCGTCGATTGCTACGGCTGTCGCCGGACCGCTGTGGTCATTACCGTTTGTATGAATCGTCGGCTGGAAATCCTGTTTCAAGAGATC
>JAYELL010000020.1 GCA_034717495.1 Chloroflexota bacterium
GGCTTGTAAGGCTTTCATTGAACGTATCAATCTCGATCCAGTGGCCATTATTCAGCGACTCTGGCCCAAATTTGAATTGGACCCTGATTTCGAAAAACTTCTGGTCTCATAATGACTTCAGTTTAGAAGCGCGCGCGTTCACAATATTGGTTGAAATTGCCGTCATCGTCACAATTGAGGGCGTCATGCGCGGAGTCGCAGAAGGTGTGCTGACATGAAAATGCTTTAGCAGTTGTTTGAAAAGGGGTCAAAGATCTCCCCAGGCCGCTCGAAAGCTGTAATTCAGGCCTGGAAACTCGCCTGATGCAGCGAGGCACACCATGAAGACCCAACAGGCCCATGGACAAGACTTTTAAAACGGTTTCTTAGCAGATTCTCTCACCTTTTTGCAAAGTCTCGTTGTAGTACTATTCTGACATAATGACATAATGACATGAAATTACTCACCTTCCAGGCTAAACGTTTCTGGTGGCGCAGCTTCTCCAAGACCCTGGATGAGGTGGATGAGATCCAGGTTGAGGAGGAGGTTCGCGATGCGGTTGTTGTCTTCTATCAGGTGGAAGCAACGGACACGGGGAACCGCAGCGCCGTATTTCGCAAGACCCTCAAGCATATCAAGTGGCTTGCCAACAAACGTGGTTTCAAAAACGTGGTCTTGCATTCCTTTACCCACCTGGGCGGCGAAAATGCCCCGCCCGAATTTGCCCAGGCATTCACTGAGGACCTGGCCGAGCGGCTGCGCAACACCGGCTACCAGGTCTGGATCACGCCGTTTGGCTATTTCAACGAGTGGGACCTGAGCGTCTATGGCGAGAGCCTGGCCAAGGTCTGGAAACAGATCTGACGATTGACCAGGTGCGGGACAGGTTGCCTGGCGGGGAGTTGCCAGGGGGAAAAGAGCAGGAGAGGCAATCAGTTCCAGGAACGCAGCGGCAGGCGAGCCTGGACGTCCAGGTCCCAGCCGCTGACTAATCCTGCGTTCCACCGGTAGTGTCCGGCTGCGCCGATCATGGCCGCGTTATCGGTACACAGCCAGACAGGAGGGACCGAGACCTCAGGGCAAGGGTAGTCCGAGTGGGATACGGCGTTGGCCAGCCGGCGACGCAGTTCGAGATTGGCTGCCACCCCGCCACAGACATTGATGTGTTTGACCTCGAAGTGCCGGGCTGCGCTGAGGGTTTTGCTCACCAGGGCATCGGCCACAGCCAATTGAAAACTGGCTGCGACGTCGCGTATCATCTGCACGGCCCGGGCAGTATCGTCATCAGGCTCCCGTGTTTCCGCATCCCCGTGTCCCCGTGTCCCTGCGTCCCCGCGTCCCCGTGTCCCTGCGTCCCCGCGTCCCTGCGTCCCGGCGTCCCCTGCAGACTCGGCATACGCCTCAGGCCAGGCCTGGTCGTCGAGCAGAATCTGCTGTTCGCGAACCAGGCGCAGGACGGCCGTTTTCAGCCCACTGAAGCTGAAATTGTAGCGGTGTTCGGGCCTGTTCGTGAGTGCCCGGGGAAGATCAAAGGCGGCGGAATCACCGCCCACTGCGACTCGTTGGATTACCGGACCACCGGGATAGGAAAGGCCCAGCAGCCGGGCTACCTTGTCAAAAGCCTCGCCGGCCGCGTCATCCAGTGTCCCTCCCAATCTTCGATAGCGACCATGATCTTCCATCAGGATCAGTTCCGTGTGTCCCCCGGACACGATGAGAATCAAAACAGGGAATGAAGAATTGTCAATTGTCAATGCCGGAGTATTGACCGACTTATCCTGCTCTCCCGGGCCTTCAAAACTTCCCTGGCCCGCGGGAGTGATTTCTGGACGAAGCCAGTTTGAGTAGATGTGCCCCTCCAGGTGGTTGACTCCGATCAGAGGCAGGTTGCGCATGAAGGTGATGCCCTTGGCTGCGTTGACACCCACCAGCAGGGAGCCAGCCAGCCCGGGGCCCTCGGTGACCGCCACTGCATCCAGGTCTGTCCAGTCGACGGCAGCCTCCGCCAGTGCCTGTTCGATGACAGGGGTGATCGACAGTACGTGCTGACGGGAAGCCACTTCGGGAAAGACGCCACCGTAACGGCGGTGGAGCTCGATCTGAGAGGCCACGACATTGGATAATATGGTGCGGCCATCTGTCACAACAGCGGCCGCGGTCTCGTCACAGGAAGTTTCGATGGCAAGAATCGTTGACATAAGCGCTTATTCGGGCGGGGCCGTTTCCTGCAGCGGCTGGATCTCAAAGGTGGGATCCTGGCCATCTTCGGAGAGCGACAATGGGTCCTCCGTGGTTTTGCCGGCGCCTGCCACTGTTTGGATGCGTCGATGCAGCATGCGCAGGTTTTGATCTACCCGGTTCCCGTTGTCGGGCAGGTGATGGCGATAGCGCTGCGCCACTGCCAGCCATTTCTCGGCATTGACAAGCTGTCCGCTTCGGTAAAAGAGCTCACCCAGGTGGGCAGCAGAGATGGCGTCGTGGGGCGAGTAACGCAGGACTTGCTGCAGCCGCGTGATTTCCTTCTCGTCACCCTCGCGACGAACGAGCGATAAACCGATATCGAAAATCGTGTCCGGGTCGTAGCGTTCCGCCCTGTGGCGGATCAGCGCGTGGCTACGAGGCAGGATCATATCCAGGCGACATGCAACTCGCAGGTGCAGGGTAGTCTTCTGCTCACTATGCTCGACATTCAGGATAATCTCCTCGCCACCTGCTACAATGGCGTCCATAGGTTTCTCGACGTCGCCCAGAGAAATGCGATCAACGTAGACAGGATGCAGCCCATCGTTGCGCACTCGAATCTGCTGATCCGCGGCGGTCACGTGCACCTGGTTGATCACGTCGCTGTGGGCATCGGAACCAACCGCCACCTTCTGGGGCAGGGGAAAGAAAACGTCGAGCAACTCCAGGAAATTGGCGGAGTACTCCTTCAAAACCCCGACATGTTCGTGAATCTCGTTGTCCTCTACTACCTCCATGACCACCCGGCTGCCCACATAGGCCTCCAAAAGGGTGTCGTAACTGGTGCCTACATAGCCGATCAGAGATCTGCTCATGTCCTTCAAATAGACCTCACTGGTTTCGGAAATCATGGTAGTGGCCGGTTTGCGCGTTCGCCCGATCACCACACCCAGGCCTTCGCTTAAAGAGTCGGAGGCTGTGCTCAAGAAATTGCGTGTCGATCGCCACAGACGCCGTCCGATTCCCGGGTGGAAGCTTCGCTGAAGATCCTTCGCCCGCTGTTTACGTTTTTCCTCGGTCAGATTGCGTGCGTAGCGATAGATGGCCTGAAGGTCCTGGTATTCGTCCTTGTAGAAGATGTAACTGGTTTCGAGATGTTTGTCGTCAAGGACATCGGAGCGGTAGATCAACTCAAAACCGGTGGGATACAGGTCCATCTCACCCCACATAACCCGGTTGTCCTTCCTTTCAACCGTTATGTGGAACCCATCGAAATCTTTTAGACAACGATCGCGATGATTTGAGCGAATGTAGGAACCGACCAGCGTTGCCAATAGGATTACTACAAGGGTAACAATGAAGGACCAGTCAACAAGGCCAGGTAGCACAGCAGTCACCTCTAGACGTCAAGTGGATTCTGAAAATCGAGTTGGAATAATCACTCACGGTGTCTAACAGTTAAACGAAGGTTCCTGGCGAATTTGACACAAATTGCCAACCAGATGTGAAGACATGACCGATCGGTCTTGTCCGGGGGCCGATGACTGCTTTCAGTCTTCGTCAACCTCCAGGAGTTCGATCAGAACGCCGTGCATGCCCTTTGGATGGAGGAAAAAGACCCGTCCCCCGGCAACCTTCACCGGGGTTTCGTTGATAGGTTGGGCACCCCTGGCCTGCATTTCTGCCAGGGCGGCATCGATGTCGGGCACTTCCAGGCAGATATGGTGCAGGCCCTCCCCTCGCTTTGCCAGATACCTGGCAACACCAGACTCGCTGGTAGTAGGGCTGATCAGCTCGATGAGGCTGTCACCGGTGGGCAGGAGAGCGATTTCTACCTCCTGCTCTTCCACTACCCGGCGTTCGCCAATGGGCAAACCGAGAAGATCATGATAAGCCTGCAATGAGGCATCCAGATCGTTAACGACGATAGCAATGTGATTGATTTTTTTAATCATGGTCTGGTTGTTCCTTCAGGGCACCAAGTTCTGTTCGCCAACGTCAGTCTGGCACAATCTGCCATTCTTCCTTCTCCGGGTCGAACTCGGACAGCGAGCTGGGCGGCAATTTGACGTACTTGCCCCTGGCGGTCACCGCCGCCGTGCCATCCGGCAGCAATATCCGGCCTTCTCCCTCGAACATGCGGCGACTGTCTTTGATGACGCGGCCGGTCGCCTCCAACTCCACGCCAAGTGGCACGGGCTGACGGTAGCGGATGGTCAACTCGGCGGTGACGCCCCACATGTCATCGCCATATTCGATGCGAATCACGCGACCGATCATCTCATCCAGGATGCCGGCCAGCACGCCGCCGTGAAAACGACCCGGATAGCCCTGATGGATGTCCTGGCCTGTGAAACGAGCCAATATTGTGCCATCCTCTATTTCGTAGAAGAAGACCTTGACGCCGGCAATGTTTTTCATGCCGCAGACAAAACACATGCGGCTATTGGGTTGTTTGTTCATGCTGTGATCCTTTTTTCCTACACCCACACATCTGGCTGATGTTCGCCAAAGACCCCGCGCAATACCCCGCAGATTTCGCCCAGCGTGACGTGGTTTTCCACGCACCGGACAAAGAGGGGCATCAGTGGTGCGCCGGGATCGCCGGCCGACTGCGCCAGCAGGTTCAACAGGTCATCGACTCGTGCCTGGTCCCTGTTCTCCCGGACCTGCCGCAGGCGCGCGATCTGCTCGGCCTGTACTGCTGCGTCCACCCGCAGAAGGTCCGGTTCAGGTTGCCCGGAGGCTTCCGAGGCAAAGCGGTTCACACCGACAACAACCTGGGTGCCCGCTTCGATGGCCATGTGGGCGCGATAGGCGGCATCCTGGATCTCCCGTTGCATGAAGCCCTGTTCGATGGCTTTCCGGGCGCCACCGATGGCGTCGATCTTTTCGATGTATGCCTGCGCCCGGCGCTCGATCTCGCCGGTCAGGCTCTCGACAAAGTAGGAGCCTGCCAGGGGGTCTATTGTGTTGGCCACGCCCGACTCGTGGGCGATGATCTGCTGTGTGCGAAGGGCGACCTGCACGGCATTCTCCGAGGGCAGGGCCAGGGCTTCGTCCATGGAATTGGTGTGGAGCGATTGGGTGCCTCCCATTACGGCCGCCAGCGCCTGCAACGTGACCCGCGTCACGTTGTTTTCGGGTTGTTGGGCGGTCAAGGTGCTTCCGCCGGTCTGGGTATGGAAGCGCAGTTTCCAGGAAGCGGGGTTTTGGGCGTTGAATCGGTCCCGCATGATCCTGGCCCACAGCCGGCGGGCCGCCCGGAATTTAGCGATCTCCTCGAAGAAATCATTGTGGGCGTTGAAGAAGAAGCTCAAGCGACGGGCAAAGAGGTCGACGTCCAGTCCTGCGTCTATGGCGGCCTGCACGTAGGCGATGCCATCGGCCAGGGTGAACGCTACCTCCTGCACCGCAGTGCTGCCTGCCTCTCGAATGTGATAGCCGCTGATGCTGATAGTGTTCCAGTTGGGAACCTGATCACTGCAGTAGCGAAAGACATCGGCGATCAGCCGCATGGAGGGCTGGGGTGGGAAGATGTAGGTGCCACGAGCCAGGTATTCCTTCAGGATATCATTTTGAATGGTGCCCTGCAACTGGCTGCCGGGCACACCCTGCTTTTTGCCCACGGCGATGACCATGGCCAGAAGGATGGCCGCGGGGGCATTGATGGTCATGCTGATACTGACCTTATTCAGAGGGATGCCTTCCAGCAGGGTTTCCATGTCGGCCAGGGATGAAATCGCTACCCCCACCTTGCCGACTTCCCCCATGGCCAGCGGGTGATCCGCGTCGTAGCCGATCTGCGTCGGCAGGTCGAAGGCTACACTCAGGCCGGTCTGGCCCTGGGCCAGCAGGTACTTGTAACGCTGGTTGCTTTCCAGGGCTGTGGCGAAACCGGCATATTGGCGCATGGTCCAGAAACGCCCCCGGTACATGGTGGGCTGCACGCCCCGGGTAAAGGGAAACTCACCGGGGAACCCGACGGTTTCCAGGTAGTCCCCGGCCGTCTCATCGACCGGTGTATAGAGACGATCCACCGGAATGGCGGAACTGGTCTCGAACTGCTGCTGGCGCTCCGGAAACCGGTCCAGAGTGTTTTTTAGGGTTCTGCCCGCCCATTCCTCGCGGGCTTCCGAAACTGACGAAGACATAAAAAACCTCGGCTGCCTGCCTGATTATTTTTCTTAAGCAGGATTTCGCAATGACGTAATGATATGATTTATTGGCAGGCATGTCAAGGCCGGGAAGGATCGTAGAAAAGCAAGCGTGCTGCCGGCATACATGGCATCGGGGGTGTAAAAGCCCCATTCGTGGCTGCTCTGGGTGGTGTCGGCATACACGCCGTCGGCGCCCGCCTGGGACACGTGCAGGCCATCGTCCTGGGCGTTACCCACTTCCAAACCGTGATAGTGGTCAGAATCAGCAGGGTTGATACACCCATTGTATCACAAATCACAGCCGGGAGGGGGTGAGATTTTCGTCAAGGGTGGAGGAAATGGTGGAAACTGTTGGAGCTCGCAGGAGTGGAAGGATCTCATAGAAGCTCCCACAAACTCCCATGAGATCCAATGAGCTCCTATGATCCCCAGGCCCTCTGGCCGAGTCTTCTTCGCCGTCAGTGAAGCGTGACCAGGGCTTCACCCTGGTCGACCGAATCCCCCGGGTGGATGAGGATGGTGGCTACCGTGCCGTTGCGGGGCGCGCGTAGCTCGTTCTCCATTTTCATCGCCTCGAGGATCACCAGGCTCTGGCCTGCCTCCACCTGTTCACCCTCCTCGACCAGCACTTTGACCACCAGGCCGGGAATAGGTGCCTTGATGGCCGAGTCCACCGTGCCGGCTGAAAGCTCGCCGCTGGATTCCCCAAGCCGGTAAAGACGCTCGTCAAAGATCTCCACCTCGTAGCCCTCATAGCCCTGGCCGGAGATCATGACCCGGAAGCTGTTGCGTTCCGTCTGCCTTACGTGCACCTCGAAAGATCGATCGTTCAACAGCAGGGAGTAAAGATCCAGGCTGCCGATCTTCTCCAGATCGGTTCGAAGTTCCTCTCCATCCACCCGGACCAGGTTGCCTTCCTCGACCTCGATTTCCAGCGTGTTTCCGCTGCCAATTGGAGAACCGGTTGGCGTTATCGTAGCAATGTACTTCATGGTGGAGCTCTCTTTTAGGAAAGGAAGGTTCGTTTCCAATCCAACGGTCGTTTCCAGGCTGAACCGGATCGACCATCTTGATCGGTCAGTATGGTTGCCTCTCGTTCACGCTCATGGACGACCAGCGCAGCCGCTATGGCAGCTGCCAGTTCCAACTCCGGCCTTTCGACATAGGTGACGTCGAAGCGGTCCTCCAGAAAACTTGTATCATAGGTGCCCCACTGGAAGAGAGCACTATCCATTACCTGCCGGTGAAAGGGAAGTGAAGTTGTTACTCCGCCTATCCGGTATTCACGCAGGGCCCGCCGCATGCGCAGGATTGCTTCGGCCCGGGTTTCGCCCCAGACGATCAGCTTGGCGATCATGGGATCGTAGTACAGGCTTATCTCAAATCCCTCGTAGACGCCACTCTCGACCCGAACACCGGGTCCCGTAGGCTCCTGCAGGGTTGTCACCACCCCGCCCGATGGCATGAAGTTGTTGATGGGGTCCTCGGCCGTGATGCGGCACTCGATCGACCACCCCTTGGCTTGAATATCCTCCTGGCGCCAGCGCAATCTACGCCCATCGGCGATGGCCAGCATTTCCTTGACGATATCCACGCCGGTCACCATTTCTGTCACAGGATGCTCTACCTGGAGCCGGGTGTTCATTTCCAGGAAGTAGAACTCGCCCTGCTGGTCAACCAGGAACTCCAGCGTACCAGCATTGACATAATCGACCGCACGGGCAGCTTTGATTGCGACTTCACCCATGGCAGCCCGCAGTTTCTCATCTACAGCGACCGAGGGGGATTCTTCGATCAGTTTCTGGTGGCGGCGCTGGATCGAACACTCTCTTTCGCCCAGATGTATGACGTTTCCCTGGCTGTCAGCCAGAATCTGGATCTCGATGTGGCGCGGGCGTTCGATGCGTTTCTCCAGGTAGACGGTGTCGTCGCCGAAGGCGCTGAGGGCCTCTCGGCGGGCGGCGCCCAGCGCGGTTTCCAGTTCGTTCTCCGAGCCTATGAGTCGCATGCCCTTGCCACCACCGCCGGCGGACGCCTTGATCAACAGCGGATAGCCGATTCTCTGTGCTTCCGCGGCAATTTCGCCATCGCGCAGTCCTTCGGCCGAGCCGGGCACGACTGGTACGCCTGCTGCCATCATCGTCCGGCGGGCGGTGACCTTGTCTCCCATACGACGCATGGCATCTGGTGTCGGTCCAATGAAAGCGAGTCCCTCGTCAATGCAGGTCTGAGCGAAGTCGGCATTTTCGGCCAAAAAGCCGTAGCCCGGGTGGATGGCATCGGCACCAGATCGCCGGGCAATATCGATGATGCGGTCGATACGCAGGTAACTCTCGCTTGAAGGCGCAGGTCCCAGCCGGTAAGCCTCGCGGGCATAACGCACATGCAGCGCGTCCCGATCGGCGTCTGAGTAGACAGCTACGCCCTGCAGGCCGCGTTCCTCACAGGCTCTCAGGATTCGTACAGCGATTTCGCCACGATTGGCGACCAGTATCTTCTTGAACATCGTTTCTTCCTAAGCTGGACAAGCCAGAGGAACGCTGATTACGCAGACCTCCGGCGCAGAGGTCGCCGATCTTCTAGCTCACGCACCGCCTAGCTAGCTCACGCACCGTATGCTGACGTCACGCACCGCTTGCTGCCTCTCGGCACGCCTGCTGGCGTAGCGTGCTGGCGTGCTGATCTTTTTTGATCTTGTTTGGATTGATCAGCGAGTATCAGCGTTCATCTAGCGTCATCTGCGGTTACGCTGGTGGGCGGAGGGCAGGGAGACCCTGCCCCTACCCGGCGACCAACCGACCGTGAATGCAAAAAAAACGTTTTATGATCGCACCTGGCCCGATATCTCCATGGTCACAAAAACCAGGTCGGGCGCAAAAGACTGGGGTGGCAGGCCGTGGAACCAGCGCAGGGTTCCAAAGGCTGGGCTAACAGGATTCAAGTAGAGGCGCTGAATGTCGACGATGGTACCGCTCGTGGGTTTCCACAGCAGGGTGCCAGGTTCCAGCGCCAGCAGGCCAGCCAGGGGCGCCGTTCCCATGATCCAGTTGCCCTGGGTCAGGTTGTATGGCGTGGTGATTTCACCTGAGTCCAGATCGGGATCAATCAGATCCATGCGCAGCGGCACGCCGCAATCGACCAGGACCTGGCAGACGGTAGTTCCCTGGCTTTGCCAGGTGTCGAATTGATCTACCCGACCACTGAATACGCAACGATCCAGGCTAAAGGGTTTCAAAATGGATCGCCCCGGCGAGTCCCGCCGAATCCATCCACAGCCATCCTCCTGGTTGGTCGTTAACAGTCCGGCATCAAACTGCGCGCTGATGGGCAGACCGACCATCAATCCAGAGCGATCGTTGGCAGCATATTGGTTGTCAGAAAGAGAGAATGTGATTTGCATGATTGTATAGGCTCCCGCGTCAGCTGCTCTCCGTCAATGACAGTTACCATTCTCTACAGCGGCATGTTGCCATGTTTCTTGGGTGGATTGCTATCCCGCTTGTTGCGCAACATCTCCAGCGCGTTGATCAGCCGGGGGCGCGTTTCCCTGGGTTCGATCACATCGTCGATATAGCCCCGGGCGGCAGCCACATAGGGATTGGCAAACTTTTCCCGGTACTCCTCTACCAGCTCGGCCTTGCGGGATTCAGGGTCTTCGGCTGCCTCCAACTCTCTGCGATAGAGGATATTGATGGCGCCGTCGGGTCCCATGACAGCTATCTCGGCTGTGGGCCAGGCCAGGTTGATATCGGCCCGAATATGTTTGCTGCTCATGACATCGTAGGCGCCGCCGTAGGCCTTGCGGGTGATTACCGTCAATTTGGGGACCGTGGCCTCGCAATAGGCGTAGAGCAGTTTGGCGCCGTTGCGGATGATGCCACCATGTTCCTGGGCCGTGCCTGGCATAAAGCCCGGAACATCCACGAAGGTGACGATAGGAATATTGAAACAATCGCAGAAGCGAACGAAGCGGGCTGCCTTGGTGCTGGAATCGATGTCGAGAACGCCGGCGAGGACAGCAGGCTGCTGAGCCACGATGCCGATGCTGTGACCACCCAGCCGCGCAAAGCCTACGATGATGTTCTGGGCCCAATGTTCGTGGACCTCGAGGAAATCGCCGTCGTCAACCACGTGACGGATGATTTCCTTCATGTCGTAGGCTTTGTTGGGATTCTCCGGCACGATTGTGTCCAGAACCTCATCCATCCGCAGGGGATCGTCGGTCGGCTTGACAAAAGGTGGATCCTCCATGTTGTTCTGGGGAAAATAGCTCAACAGCTTTTGCGCCACGAAGAGGGCATGTTCCTCGCTGTCCATGGCAAAATGAGCGACCCCGCTTTTGGCGGCATGGGTCAATGCCCCACCCAATTCTTCAAAGGTGACCTCTTCATGGGTCACTGTTTTGACCACCTGCGGGCCGGTCACAAACATGTAACTGGTATCCTGAACCATGATAATGAAATCGGTGATAGCGGGCGAGTAAACGGCGCCTCCTGCACAGGGACCCATGACCAGGCTGATCTGGGGGATGACCCCCGAAGCCAGCGTGTTGAGAAGGAAGATGTCGGCGTAACCGCCCAGGCTGACCACCCCTTCCTGGATGCGGGCACCGCCGCTGTCGTTGAGGCCAATAACAGGTGCACCTACCTTCATGGCAAGATTCATGATCTTAATGATCTTCTCCGCAAACGCTTCCGAGAGGGAACCGCCGAAGACGGTGAAATCCTGAGAGAAGAGATAAACCAACTGTCCATTGATCGTGCCATAGCCGGTGATGATTCCATCGCCCAGAATTCGCTGCTTTTCCAGACCAAAATCATGGCTGCGGTGGGTGACCAACATGTCAAGTTCGCGGAAGCTGCCCTTGTCGAGCAGGAATTCCAGGCGTTCGCGAGCGGTGAGCTTGCCTCGCGCGTGTTGCCGGGCAATCCGTTCCTCGCCACCGCCCAGCAAGGCCTGTTCTTTCAACGCACGCAGTTTCTCAGTCTTTGCATCTGGGGTCAAGCGTACCTCCAGGGAGGGAGTCAATGGTCAATTCCGCATTGCGGTAGACGGTGGACTGGAGAGTTGATGTCATCATGTCATGATTCCATGCGGTTGGAGATCAGTATGTTGACATGTCAACATGTTGCTCCTAAAACAAACTGATCATGCCCGTCAGTGTCAGCAGCACGATCAGGATTGGCTGGTGGATCAAATAGATCAGCAGGGAGTTCTGGCCCATCAGGCGCAGGCCTCTGACCAGCACGTTTTGCGACAGGTCGGGCAGGGGAAAATGCCGTTCGCCGCCCGCATAAAGCGTATTGCCGATGAGAATACCCAGCACAACCCGGGCGTACCAGGGAATGATCGGCGCCCAGTCGAAGACAGCGCCCGGCGACTGGTCCAGGCCCAACCAGCCGAGCCAGCTGATGTTGGGATTCAACACGGGTAGTAATTGTCCCAAAACCAAAATGGCGATTCCCAAAAAAAGGTTGAGCCACTTGAAGCGCAGCAAGGGATAGGAAATGATGATTGAAACGCCGATCAAGTGAAGGATTCCGAAGCGCACGAAAACAGCAGGGTTGACAAAAAAGGTGACCAGCGTGATCAGCATACCCCAGGAAAAGACCTGCAGGCCCCTTATCAGATATTTTCCGAACAGATTGCCGCTGCCGCCGCCCTGCCGCGCTGCGTTGTAGCTCAGGGTCAGGGAAAGACCTACCAGGCCGAGAAACAGGCTGGCCGTGATATTCTGCCAGGTCTTCCAGAATGGGCCGAACAGGTCAATGGGATAGCTACCAAAGGCGTACAGGTCAAAGACCAGGTGGTAGATCACCATCATCATGATGGCAATCCCGCGAAGGAGGTCAATCTCCCACAGCCGGTCGCCGCGTGCCTGGCGCACCGGTGTGATGCTGGCGCGCATTCCTGTGAAATAGGTACTCAAAGCTGTCATGAGTTTGTCGCTGCCACGCGCAACAGGATCTTGCCGAAGTGTTGGCCACTCTGCAAACGTTCCTCGGCCATTCGAGCTTCCCGGAGGGGGAACACACTGTCTATTGGCGTGGCAAGCTTGCCACGGAAGAGCAAACCCATCACCGTTTCGAAGTCAGACTGGCTGCCCATGGTAGAGCCCAGGATACTCAGTTGCCTGCCAAATACCAGGTTGATGGGCGTGGCGCCTGCGTAGCCCGTGGTGCCTCCTACCGTCAGCAATCGTCCCCCGCGCTTCAGCGAGCGCAGGCTGTCCTGCCAGGTGTTTTCACCCACATTGTCTACCACGACGTCCACACCCTGTTTGTTGCTATGGAGAAATACAGCTTTTGACCAATTGGCCTGCTCGCTGCGGTCGACGACCCAATCGGCACCGAGTTCGAGCGCGCGGCTGGCTTTCTGCGAGTTGCTGGCAACCACCCAGACCGTCGCTCCAATCAGCCTGGCCAGCTGGATCGCAAAACTGTTGACACCCCCGCCAGCGCCGACGATCAACACGACCTGGCCCGGTTTCAGCTGCCCGCGGGTGACCAACATGCGCCAGGTGGTGACAGCGACAAGGGGTGCTGCGGCAGCCTGTTGCATCGAAAAATCGTTGGGGATCGCGATCAAGTTGCGGGCTGGCACCTTAACAAACTGGGCAAAGCTTCCCCTTATCTGTTCACCCAGGATGTGCCAGGAATCACACAGACTGTGCTCACCTTGCAGGCAGAAACTGCATTCTCCGCACCACATGGTGGGGTTTGCGGTTACTGCCTGTCCGGCGACCCAGCCCGTCACCTGTGTCCCGGTGGCGACGATCTGGCCGCTGAAGTCGGCGCCGGGAATGTGGGGCATTTCCAGGGTCAGGCCTTTCCAGCCCGTTATGACAAACTGGTCAAGCCGGTTGAGGGCAGCAAACGAAACGCGGACCAGTACCTCATCCGCTGCGATGACCGGGACCGGCAGGTTATCGACGAATTCGAGGGCATCCAGATCGCCGTGCTGATGGAAAACAATCGCTTGCACTAGGTGTTGATCAACTCCTGCCATTCGCCGGTGAGATCGTCCCAGCGGGCGCCGTAATAGATGTGATCAATCCCGTTTGGATCGCGATAGACCAGGTCGGTCGTTGTGAAAGATCGCCTCAGGCAACCGATGTTGCCCAACCAGCTAACCTGGCTATCATCTATTGGCCGGTCCTGATCCAGATGCATACGAAGAGCGTAATGTCTCAGGCTGCCTTCCTTCAGCAAGTCGGGCTGCCAGAGGCGGCTTTCCACGTGCTGATTGCCGAGGTTATGGAACTTGAACAGGGGATCGGTACCGTTCTCAAAGACCTCGACGACTTCCAAACCTGAGCGGGGCAGTGGCACGGTTAGCAACTGCTGCCATTCCGGCTGAAGCTTCTCGCAGGGCACATTCTGGAAGAACAGATCTCGTCCCTGCCGGTTTCTGAATACCAGATTGCCGCGAAGGCCGTCATCGGTTCGGACAAGGGACTCTATCCCCATGTTGCCACGCCAACGCACCTGGCGTCCCGATGGCAATGGCTCTGCGTCGATGCCGGCCGGCGGGTCAAAATCAAACAGTGCATCCCAGGCTGAGCTAATCCAGCTTACGGCGACTGCGTGGAAGATGCGTTCGATGTGCCCCTCCCCATTGCGAAAGACCAGGTCACACTTGACGCGATTGTGTTGATCGTAGACCTCGTTTTCGCGGTAAATCCGCAAGAGACCAATCTGATCTCGCCAACGCACCTGATGTTCCAGGTCGGCCAGGTGGCCGCGGGTTTCCTGGTGCAATTTGATGGCGTAGAGCCAGACTGAGGTCGCGGTGTGCTGCGAAACCAGGCTTTCTCTGCCAGTGCGCAGATCCACTACCCGATAATACTCCCTGTCGCCTCGCAGGGAAACTCCGGCGACCTCGACCCCGGATTTGGGTTGTTCGACACCTGTGCTAAGCATTTTTACCTGGCCGTTAAAACGGGTTTCCTGGCCGGGCGCTGAACTGCTCTCGGCGTGAACAAGGTCGATAATGTCGCCGTGGGATGCCAGGATAGTAGCGCCATCCTGTCTCACGTAGATCTTTCGCTCGTCATTGTCCCTGAGATAACAGGGTTTGCGCTGGGCCTCCTGTACGTCGATTTGCACGACTTCCTGTCCTTCGTAGGGCACGATATCCACCGACCATTCCGGTTGGGGGAAGACCCGCTCGGCGACGGCAGATTGAAAAGCGCGCATTTCCCGGGCAGCATCGATCAGACCTGTAACCGGCTTTTCCGGGTCGGGATCGATACCGAGGAAGATAGTGCCACCGCCTGCATTGCTCAGAGCTGCAACGTGACAACAGAGATCATCCAGATTTTCCGCACAACCGGCACACAGAATCTGATGATCGGACGGGCCAGCGCTGCGCACGTCTGCGATGTGGTTGTAGCGGGCCACATCTGAAACGAATGGCACTCGGATCCGGTTGAAGTCGTTGCTCTTGAACAGGTCAAGCAGCCCATCGAACGTGGCCTCTGTCAGCAGCACTTCGGTGGGTCTGTCGCCGATACCCCAGCGATGCATTGAGGCGTCATGATCCTGCACAAGGCGGTGGGCATCGGAACTCTGAATGCAATGCATTCGGCGCTCGTAGCCCAGATTGGACCCGTCGTACCAGCGAGGGCTGGAGAAGCCCTGGAGCTGCGTACTGTGAAAACTGGAAAACTCAAGCGCGTGAAGATATTCGTTTTGGGTTGCGCTCACGCGTGCTGTGCCGGTGGGCATATTGCTGGCGATTTCCAGAACCCCCGTCGGTGAGTTGATGTGCGCCCCGATGACAATGCCCCCAGCCTGATTGATGATCTTGTAGGCCTCGAGATAAGCCTGGGAGCCTGGCAGAGAAGTAGTTCCCAGCGACATTTTCTCATAGGGAACACCGAGCTGGTGCAATACTGCCTTCAGTTGCGGAATGCTCGTTCGATCGTCCGGCGGGAAAACGCCCAGGATGTGTGCGCCAAAGCGGGTTGTAAACTCAAAGCCGGGCAATACGGCGATTTGTTTTAGGAGTCTATGGTATTCGTCAAGCTCTTCCTGTTCGTCGTCGCGCAGCCGCCCGCGCTGCCTGAGTTTTTCCAGAAATTCGATTTCGTCAAAGATTGCCTCGTAACCGGCAATGGTGTTATGGTCTGTTATGGCGATAATGTCCAGGCCCCGGCGCTCTGCTTCCTGCAACACTTCAAGATAGGACGTCTCTTTTTGAACGTAGTCCTCGGAAGCGGGTGTATGGAGGTGTAAATCCATTCGATACCAGCGCATGGCCCCGGATGAAGAATCGGTCTCAAACATTACAGTAGTTCTCCAGTTCTTCAGAGTTTTTTTTTCTATATTGGTTGGGGCAGAGAAGGGGTCAATCTATTGTGGGCACCTCCTGATCGAGATTCCGTAGGTTCTTTGGCTTTTTTGATAGGGCCGCCAGAGCGCCCAGCAGGCGGGCATAGGTCTGATCCAGCGACTCTGGAATGGTTCGGGTTTCGGCAACCGCGGTCATGAAATTGGTATCGGCACGCCAGCGCGGCACCACATGCAAATGCACGTGGTCCTTAATGCCTGCACCAGCCAGCTCGCCCAGGTTGGCACCCACGTTGAAACCGTCGGGGGCCATGGCAAGCCGCAGTGCGGACAGTCCCTTGTTGACCAGGAGCATCATCTCTTGAAGGGTTTCCGGAGGCAGATTTTCCAGACTTGGTACGTGGGCGTAGGGAAGTACCAGCAAGTGGCCATTGTTATACGGGTAACGATTCAGCGCCAGGTATGCTGTTTGCCCGCGGAACAAAACGTGTTCCGCCTGATCATCACCATTAACAATTTTCTCGCAAAACACACAAGCTTCTGTTTTTGGAGCCAAAATGTACTCCAGGCGCCACGGAGACCAAAGGTGATCCAACGCCAGGTTTTCCTTTTTCTACGGCCATGGGCGCCGTCTCTTTTTCTGCAAGCGGGTCCACAGGAATGTTCTGTTTCGTGGCCCGGTTGGCGGCATTGACCGATTGCTTTGAGGTGCTAGTGTACCAGAAAGAAACCGCGCCGTCAAATGTTTTTTCATGCGATCGGATACCGAACGAGGCATGCCTGCGGTTCACCACTGCAAAATCGGGACTTGACAGATCAGCAAAACCGTGCATAATTTAGACCAGACTAAAAAAAGGTTTAGCTATGTATCCTACTTCGGTTTCCGCGGTACACCAGGACTATCTCAAGGCCATTTACATGCTTGGAGCGAGTGGTCAAGAGGCTTCCAACTCAGCTATTGCTGAGGCAATGGCGGTGGCGCCCGCGTCCGCGACCAATATGGTCAAGCGGTTGGCTGAGATGGACCTTATTGAATATCGCCCCTATCGGGGTGTTCGCCTGACGCCTGTGGGAGAACAGGTAGCTCTGGAGACGATCCGGCATCATCGTTTGCTCGAGCTTTTTTTGCACGAGGTCCTGGAGATACCCTGGGAAAAAGTGCATGCGGAGGCCGAGAAGCTGGAGCATGCCATTAGTGAAGAGGTGGAAGAAGCAATTGCCCGCAAGCTGGGCTATCCCAGCTTCGACCCTCACGGTGATCCCATTCCTGCCCGGGATGGTTCCAAGGCATTGGTTGCCGATGTCTTGCTCTCGGAGCTCCCACCGAATCGCCCTGCCTTTGTGACGCGCGTCCTGATTCAGGAGGAAGAGCGATTGCGTTATCTGGGTGATCTGGGAATCACGCCGGGTGCCAGCCTCACCGTCGTCGATCGGGTACCTTTTGAGGGCCCGTTGATCGTGAGAATTGGCGGGCGAAGTCATGTGCTGGCCTTTGAGATGGCGGAACATCTGCGGGTGGCCGAACGGGCCAACTGAAGACGGAGAAACTCATGTATGATCCCTTGATCGCTCTGGCAATCGCTGGCATCCTGGCTGGTGTGCTGGCGGTGCTCTTCTGGCCTGAACGAGGCGTGGTGAGCCGCTGGCGGCGTACCCAGCGGATGACGGAGCGTGTTCTTATCGAGGATGCTCTCAAATGCATCCATAAGAGTGAAATGCGGGGCCAGGTGCCAACGGTCGACAGTATTGCCGGGGGGATTCAAGTTCCACGAGACACTGTGGCCGGAATCCTGGAAATGATGCAAGACCTTGGCCTGGTTGAAACCGGCGAGGGCGAGATACGACTGACGCCTGAGGGCCGGGATGCGGCATTGCGTATCATCCGGGCCCATCGTCTTTTTGAGCAGTACCTGGCTGACCGCACCAGCTACGACGAGTCTGAGTGGCATGAACGTGCCGAGCGTTATGAACACGCGCTGCAGCTCGATGATATCGATGCCCTGTCTGCAAGCCTGGGCAATCCGACCCACGATCCCCATGGCGACCCGATACCCGACTCCACCGGCGATTTTGTCGCCCACGGAGGGTTGTCCCTGGCCAGCATGTCAGCTGATACCATGGTTCAGATCGTTCACATCGAGGATGAGCCGGATACGGTGTACGCCCAGCTGGTTGCAGAAGGTTTATATCCGGGCATGGACGCGTTGATCACAGAGATTTCGCCCCGGCGAATCCGTTTCTGGGCCAATGGTGAGGAACATGTATTGGCACCCTTGCTGGCCGGCAACATTTCAGTTGTGCCCCTGGTGCATGAGGCGCGGGCCAGCGATTTGCCGGCCGACAGAGGCCAAACGATGGCGATTCTCGAACTCGGCGAACGAGGAGAGGTCACTGCGCTATCCCCTCGCATACGGGGTGCGGAGCGTCGCCGGCTTATGGATCTGGGATTGCTGCCAGGAACCATTGTGACCGCAGAACTAAGAAGCCCGGGGGGCGATCCAACCGCATACCGCATTCGGGATGCGCTGATCGCTCTGCGGGAGGACCAGGCAGAGCAAATCAGTGTCAATAGACTGCCGGAGGTTGCCTGATGGCTGAAAACGAAAATGGCAAGAACTTGAAACCAACTGGGGCGGATCGATCTGTCATGTGGCTTGAGGAGGTTGAGCGATTATCAAGCGAGGATCAACCCGAAGCGTCGCCTGATGTGACCATCACGATCCAACCCATTCCCGAGAGTTCGGGGGGGTGCGAAAGTTGTGCCGTACACAATGCTGCCAACCTGCACAAGTTGGGTGTGGACATGGAGGACTGGGATTACGTTGTCGCTCTGGCGGGCAATCCCAACGTGGGAAAGAGTACTGTATTCAATGCTCTGACAGGTCTGCGCCAACACACCGGCAATTGGCCGGGCAAAACAGTCGCCCGCGCCGAAGGGGGATACGAGTATGGCGGCGATCGCTACAAACTGGTCGATCTGCCTGGCACCTATTCCCTGTTGGCCACCAGCATGGACGAGGAAGTGGCCCGGGACTTCATCCTCTTTGGCCAACCTGACGTTACCCTGGTGGTTGTCGATGCCACGCGGCTTGAACGCAATCTGAACCTTGTGCTACAGGTGTCGGAGATCACCGACCGCGTCGTGATTGCCCTCAATTTGATCGATGAGGCCCGTCGTCATGGTCTCACCATCGACCACCGGCGCCTGGCTCGAGATCTGGGGGTACCTGTGGTGCCAATTGCGGCCCGCAGTCGGGAAAATCTTGATGCCCTCTTACAGGCCATTGCCGAGGTTGCAACGGGAAAAACTGTGGGCAAACCGCATCGGGTCAAGGGGAAGTCTCGCGAGCTGCAAAATGCGGTTACGGAATTGGCAAGCCAGATCGAAGCTGTCTACCCGGGATTGCCCAACGCCCGCTGGGTTGCGCTACGTTTGCTGGACGGCGACCAGCGAATCATCGATGCGATCCAACGGGGGGAGTTGGGTGATCTGACCCATGGCGACGCGGAACAACGGGTCCAGGAACTGAACCTGACTCTGGAGCCTGCCAGATGAGTGATACAATCAATACCTATACACCTGACACCATACTCGATACCGCGCGATCGATGCGCTGGGAGATGGGAACTGACTATCATCAGACGTTGATGGAGGATCTTTACAGCGATGCCGCCACCATTGCCGGCCGGGCAGTAACCCGGCCCGATCAGAAGCCCCGCTTCGATCTGGATCATACCATAGATCGCCTGGTCACCAGCCGGCTCTTCGGCTTTCCGATCATGATCCTGCTGTTTACCGTGATATTCTGGCTTACGATCAGTGGCGCCAATGTGCCTTCGGCCATGCTCGCCGATCTGTTGATTGGCACGATTTATCCCTGGCTGCACGAAGTTGCCAATGCCATCGGAATGCCCTGGTGGTTGAGCGGTTTTCTCATCGACGGCATGTACCTGGCGACAGCCTGGGTCGTAAGCGTGATGCTTCCCCCGATGGCTATATTCTTCCCGTTGTTTACGCTGTTGGAGGACTTCGGCTATCTGCCGAGGGTGGCTTTCAATCTGGACAACATTTTTCGCAAGTCGGGCGCCCACGGCAAACAGTCGTTGAGCATGATGATGGGCTTTGGCTGCAACGCCGCGGGGGTGATCTCAACCCGCATCATCGATAGTCCCCGGGAACGACTGGTGGCGATTATCACCAACAACTTTTCCCTCTGCAACGGGCGGTGGCCTACCCAAATTCTGGTTGCCACGCTGTTCATCGGTGCACTGGTGCCGGCCCACGTGGCCGGGCTGGTGTCGGCGCTGGCGGTGGTGGGGATTGCCGCTCTGGGCATTCTTTTGACCTTTGTGCTTTCGTGGAGCCTCTCCCGCGGCGTGCTGAAGGGAGAAGCCTCCACCTACAGCCTGGAGTTGCCCCCCTACCGGCCACCACGGATATTGCAGACGCTGTATACCTCGATCATCGACCGCACGATCCCTGTCCTCTGGCGCGCCATTCTGTTTGCACTGCCGGCCGGCGCCGTCATATGGCTGATCTCCAACGTCACCGTCGGCGGAACGTCAATCGCCGAATACATGATCGATTTCTTGAATCCGTTGGGATTGCTTCTCGGCCTGAACGGGGTCATCCTTGTGGCCTTTATCGTCGCCATTCCGGCCAATGAAATCGTCATTCCCACGATTCTCATGCTGACTGTGTTGGTGTCTGGCTTTTCCGGAGCGGGAGCGGGCGCCGGGGTAATGTTCGAACTGGATTCGGCCGTGCAAACCAAGGCCGTGTTAGTCGCCGGCGGCTGGACATTGTTAACAGCGATCAGCGTCATGTTGTTCAGTCTGATCCACAACCCTTGCAGCACGACGATCTACACCATCTTCAAGGAAACGGGAAGTAAAAGATGGACGACTGTGTCGGCGCTGCTGCCGCTGGCTCTGGGGTTTCTGGTGACTTTTGTGGTGGCCCAGGTGTGGCGTTTGTTGGGTGGGGTCTGATAAGGACTCGACTATCTGCCAGAACTGATCCGCATAGCGATCAACAGTGCCGTGCAAGTTCCTTGATGATATGCTGCCCAAAAAATGCGCCCGGTCACTTGGTTTACAAACAATGGACACATGGATTTCTGAACCCATTGTTCAACTGCTCAAACATAAGGCCGGGGAATGATTATCTCATGTTACGTACCTGCTCTACGCAGCTAGCTCTCACCTCTCGGTGGCCTTACCTAGCTAGCTCACGCACCGTCTGCTGACGTCTCGCATCGCTTGCTAGCGTCACGGTACGCCTGCTGCCGTGGCGTGCTGACGTGGCGTGCTGGCGAGGCTCAGGATGTCATTTGACTCCTGTTTTTGCCAGGTGCGTAGCTCCAGTGATCAAGGCAGGAAGCAACTCCTGGATTGCGCTGATTGACTGCTCAATCCCTGGCTTCATCAGGGAGGCTTTTTCCGGGATCGCTTCGCCAATCGGGCGACCGTATCGCTTACTGCAGGATCGCCCTTGAACAACGCCAGGATTTCCCGGAGAAGATCGATCTTGCCGGGATCAGTCTCGAAGCGGGCACTCCTCAATACCAGGTTTGTCAATGCCGCCTCGCGCCTGGTCATCAGGGCGATCACGAGATAGTGATAGAGGTCCAGATCGCTGAGAGTGAGCAGCGACTCCTCCAGGAAATCGAGGGCCTGGGGGCCCTCTTCATGTTCCAGCAACAGATCGTAAAGACCAACCAGGATCGCGCTGTTTTTGGTATCCTTGAAACGGCCGATGATGGCGGGTAGGAGTGTGGTCGGAATGCCGGTCAAGTTGCGCAGACACTCGGAGGTTACTTCGGGTAGGGTACCGCTGCCGCTCATGGCATACATGAAAAGGACAAGAATCTGATCCTGGCTACCCAGGATGCGAACGGCGGTCAGCGCCGGCTCTCCCGACATGTCATCGCTGTGAGGATCCACCATCAGTCGGGCCGCATGGTACCCAGCCAGGTGGTCGGCGATGTCGTTCAGGATGAACAGGGCACCTGCCCGCAGCAGAATGCCCTCTTCCTGTTCTCTTCTCGTTTGATCGAAATCGTTCATTTGCCCTCTTCCATCAGCAGGGGTCATGACTCACCCAAAGCAAACCAGGCATTTTCGACCTGTCTGGCAATCCAGCGACAAATCAACCAGGTGAGAGCCACCAACAGCAACAGGCCAACAAGGACGAATAACAGCGAAAACGCGGGCCAGATTGCGCTGAGCATGAAAGGAATCAGGGCGATTCCGCCGGTTATCACGGCAAATATGACGGTGGAAATAAGATTATAGAGTCGTGCCCGCCCGGTCGTCATCCGTCGTGGATCTTCCCAGTCCAGCTTGGGGTAGAGGAAGCCCAACCCAACCGATAGCGCCATCAAGCCGTAGCCAATGATCAATAAACACAGCCAGGCATAAAACGCCCATGCCGGACTGAATCGAGTCAGAAACCAGCTGGCGATCAGAAGCAGGCTGACCAGAACGCCGAAAGGCGCCACGACGCCCATGAGTTTCGCCCGGAATACCTGCCGCGGCGACACCGGTGCTGCCTTGAGAATGTAAAAGGACTTTCCTTCCAGGGCCAGTGCCGTGATGGCTGTCTGGGACATGGTTGACCAACCGATGAATAACAAAATGCCCGATGTCATGACGCCAGGGCTGAAGGCTCGCGTCACCCAGGCGAATTGATCAGGAATGCCCCCCATTTCTGCCATGTCCATGATACTGCCGCCCTCCTGGGGGCGCAAAATCAGAAAGGCAAATACTCCGGCGAAGACTACCCCGGAAAAAAGGGTAACCAGCTGACGGGAATCGCGCACCCGCAGCAGCCAATCCTTGAGCGCGATAGTTGCATCCAACGAGTTGCCACCAAATACGCCCGCCCTCTGCTCGTAACCGCGTCTTTTTCCAGCAGAACCCTGCATCTTCAGCCAGCCCGAGAGGTAGAGTCGGTTGGCCAGCAGCGCCGTGACGATGAAGAGGCCTACCGTGATCAGGAGAAACGCCAGAATTCCGCCCAGGGCGTCGGTTACCCGGCCCTGGGATAGCTGGATCAGGCTGTTTCCGGCCCACATCGAGGGCAATGGTAAGCCTTCAAGCGAGTCGAAGATCTGTTCAATGGACTGAGCTGCGCCTGGATCGAATCCATTGCGGCCGCCGAGGAAACGGGGGATCTGAAAGGCGATTGCGATCAGCAGACCGATGAGAATGCTTGCAGCGCCCAGGTATTCCGATAGCCGGTTGGCCGGCAGGACACGAACCAGCAGCATGGCGATCAGCGCGCCGGCGGCCAGGCCAAAAAGGGGAGCTACCAGAAGCAACAGGGTTCCCACCACGAAGTAGGGGATTGCCAATCCGGCCCCGATGCCGTATCCGATGAGTGCTGGAACCGTCAGTGCCAGCGTCGAAAGCACAGTGGTCGGCAAACGGCTGACCAGTTTGGCCGTCATCACGGATTGGGTGTGAATCGGCGCAACAATCAATCGTTCCAGGTCGCCGCTCAGAAACAGGCCACGGATCGCCTGGTTGATTCCCACAATCAGCACACCAAAGAGCGCCATGGTCAGGAGCAGGCCGGGAATGGTGCCCGAATTGATGCGAAACAATGGGCCCGACGCACTGGTCAATTGCCCAAACAGGTAGCCGGCGGCGCCAGAGAAAGCGACCATCATCAGCGCGAGGGCATAACCGAACAGGCGGCCCACCAGCGGAATCTTTGTATTGTCCCTCCGGTCCAGGGTCCAGTAAAGGCGGAAGAGCAGCAACGTATCACGAAACATCGTTGGCCAGTTCCTTGACCAGGTCATCCACATCCCGGCCGCCGGTCATTTCCAGGAAGATATCTTCCAGCGAATCGTCAGTGCCACGCATGCCGGTAAGTTCGGTAACGGGGGCATCGGCGATGATTTTGCCCTTGTTGATGATGATCGCCCGATCGCACATGTTCTCAGCGATCTCCAGAATGTGGGTGGAAAAGAAGACGGCATTGCCGCGATCTCGTTGCTGTACCATGATATCCTTGATCAGGCGCGCTGACCTGGGATCGAGGCCCACGGTGGGTTCGTCCATGAAGATGATCCTGGGGTTGTGGATGAGAGCACCGGCAATGGCGGTTTTTTGCTGCATGCCGTGGCTGAAACCTTCCAGGTAATTGCCTGCCGAGTCGGTCAGATCGAAGAGGTCGAGCAAGCGTTTGATGCGGCGCTCGGCTGCATCGCCGGGCACGCGGTAAAGCTGTCCCATGAAGCGAAGATATTCGGTGGCCTTCAGCTTGCCGTAGAGATTCGGTGTGTCGGGCACATAGCCGATGACTGCCTTGGCCGCCATCGGGTCCTGTTCCATATCGTGTCCGTCGATCACCACCGTGCCGGGGTCGGGACGCAACAACCCGGTAAGCATTTTGAGCGTGGTAGTCTTTCCTGCGCCGTTGGGGCCCAGGAATCCTACAATCTCACCTGGACGAACCGTGAAACTGATATCATCCACTGCGGCGACATCGCCGTAGAGCTTGGTCAGGTTGGAGGCATCAAGGAGGTCTGTCATTCTTTGCTCCAAAAGGGTATGGTCGGTGTCAGAAGCGCTGGTGCAAGGCGCGGGAACCAGGTAACCAGGTGACATTGTAACCCAGGTTCTCGGTTTGCGAAAAAGGGTCCACTTGCTGCAACCGTGTGCCCCCGGCGATGGAACAGGTAGCGTGTGGGTCGTGGAGCGACTGTGATTTGCTGAACCAGACAGAATCGGGTATTCTAGGGTGCTTCCCGTTAGAAATCAGGTTACTACTCAGGCTCGGCAGGAAATGGAAAAACCGGGATTGCCTGAGCAGTTACCGCAGATCAATCAAAAAAAGATCAGCGATCTCTGCGCCGAAGGTCTGCGTAATCAGCGTTCCTCTGGCTTGTCCAGGTTGGGAAAGGGCAGCCGATTCAAATGGGAGTGATGTATCATGACAGAGTCTCCTGAGCAAACGTCGGGCGGGAAACAGGCCAGACAACTCGCGCTTGCCAGGTGGGAGATGGCAGGCAAGCCCATGGTGCTGGCACAACGGGCCTTGCTGATGGATGAGCAAGCCTACCTGGCCGTACGTGAGCATCCGAATGCGCTATCGCGTGGTTTCGTGGTCCTGCTGCTGTCGCTGATCGCGGTGCTGGTAGCCCGACTGATAGGCATGGGCCTGGGCTGGCTTACGATGCCCCGCGTCGATGAAATACAGCGAGGTATGGAGAGTGCGTTGACAGAATGGACCTGGTATGCCAACCAGGTCGCCGCCGATCCCGGTTTCGCGGACCAATTCCAACAGGCTTACGACGGGATATGGCAGCTGGTCAGGGTAGCCACCGGTTACCCCTCTGCGGCCGGAATCGGTGCCCTGGTCACGTTCCTGGTGATCACAGGGATCAGTTGGCTACTTTTTGGCTTAACTGCCCACCTGATTGCCCGCTGGTTTGGCGGCGAGGCAAGCCTGGGACAGTTCCTGGGTGTGCTGGCTCTGGCTTACACACCGATCTTATTGACCATTATTCCCATGATACCTGGGGCCTCCATTTCACCGCTCCTGGTGTTCCTGGCCATCCTCGTCCTGAAGTATCTGGCCGTTAAATGCACCTATGGGTTATCGCCGGGATATGGCCTGGCGATCGTTCTGCTACCATATTTGATCGGTCTGATTATCCTGACAGCTCTGGTACTGCTGGCCGTTGCCCTTGGGCTCAACCAGATACCGTTTGTCAACGATATCCTGCACTCGCTGCGCATCCTTGGCATTCTGTGGGGATAGGGCTATGAAATCATCGTTACGTTTTTACTCTGACATCCTGCAGTTGCGCACGGAGCCATTCGAAGAGATCAGGGAGTCTTCAAATGGCTTTGCACGCGCGGTTAAATTGCTAATCGTTGTGGGCTTGATAGCAGGCCTTGGGTACTGGATCGGTCTGCCGGCAGAACTGGACAAACCGGTTCTTGCAGATTTTCTGGAGAAGACTATGGTTCAGGTCGACCGGCTCGACCACCAGGTGGTGTCCCCCCTCGCGGACTCATTGGCTCAGGCTACTATGGAAACGCTTGAGGCTCGCTTCGATGAGATGTTGCCCAATCGGGCACCCGTCTTGCCTGAGCACGTTCATGAGTTGCTTAATCAGGCCGATATCTCTGCTGAGGAACTGGGCGCCCGCCTGGCAGAACTGTCGGGCGCGCCAGAGGGTGTTACCAGCTTCCTGGCGGAACAGGGTGTCACCGGGGAGAGCCTGAGCAAGGTGATCGGCCAAACTGGGATTAGCTCGGGACGGCTGGCCCAGATTGCGGCACAACTGGCCACCGAATCACCCGAGACCTCAGGCCTGGTGGCGCAGCGGCCGGCCGGAATGCTGGAGACAATTTCCGCGCTTCAGCCGGGGTTGTTTGCCTTCCTGGCAAAGGTTGTCGTGACGCCCGAGCGGATTGGCCAGGCGCTTGACGGTGTCGCGATGCCTGCGGTCGATCTGGCAGAACGGTCGCAATCGATTGCAGCCATGCCGGGCCAGGTCAATGGCCTTCTGGCCCGTATGGAGCAGACGGCGGAGGCGCTGCAACCTCCCCTGGGCAATCCCGCCAGCCGAGTTAGCAGGACGATCGGTCGCTGGCTTTCGACGCCCTTTAATCTGATGGCGAGCTGGATGTTTTTTGCGCTTGCCGGCATGCTTACGGCCAAATCCCTTGGCGGCAAGGGCACCATCTCGCAGCATCTGGCAGCGGTGGCGCTGGCGTCAGCCCCCCTGGTACTATTGATGGTGAGCCTGATTCCTCCCATGGACCTGGTTATGCCGGTCTCTGCCGCCATTGCTCTTGAGTACTTTGGCCAACTGCTCGCCCTGGTGGGTTGGGGCTGGGCTCTCTTCGTACTGGTGAAATCTCTGGAAGTAACCCATGAGTTCAGCGCGTGGCGCTCCGCTGCGACCATTCTGTTGACCTGGATCGTTCTTTTCGTCTTCGTGCCGCTCCTATCGTTCGTGGTGATGGGCTATCTTTTCAGCGGCTAGTTTTTTTGGATAACTAACGTATGGACTGGATCAAAAGAAACATTATCCCGATCGCCGTCCTAATTGGCATCAGCCTTGTTGGTCTGCTGGTTTACTGGATATACAGTTCTTTCCCTCCAAAGTCATTTACAATGGCTACCGGGCGGGAAGGGGGGGGATACCACCAGACGGCCGAGGCGTATCGCAAAATTGCAGTGGAAAGGGGGTTTGACCTGCAAATCGTGCCAACGGCCGGCTCCCTTGAAGCTTTAGATATGCTGGAGCGGGGTGAGGTGGATGCCGCCTTTATTCAGGGTGGTACGGCGCTAGATGCCGACCCGGACGAGTTAAAATCCCTGGCGAGCATCTATTTCGAACCAGTTTGGGTGTTCTACCGAACTGATATCAAGTCGGCCAAGCCACTTACCGGTCTTGATCAACTGGATGGTCTTAAGATCGCGATCGGTGAAGCGGGCAGTGGCACCCAAGTATTGGCTCGCACCCTCTTGCAGGACAATGGCATTACAGCTGAAAACGCGACCCTCGTTGAAGTTCCCTTGCACGATGCAGTTGATTTGCTCACTGCCGGAGATGTCGACGTTGTCTTTGCCGTAATCTCGCCCGAATCGGCCACTGTGCAGACCTTGTTGAGGAATCGGGATGTCGACTTGATGAACATGGCACGGGTAGACGCCTACCATGCCATGTATCCTTACCTGGCTCGCATCGTCTTACCTCGGGGAGCGATTGATCTGGAAGATAACCTGCCGACCGAAGACAAAAATATGATCGCCACTGCAGCCAATATCGTCGTTCGGGAGGAATTCCATCCTGACCTCATGCGCTTGTTGACACTGGCCATGGTATTCACCCATCGGGAGGGTGGTTTGTTCGAAGAGCGCCTCGAATTTCCCAATTTCGCATACGTGGATTTGCCGATCCATCCCGAAGAGCTGGCGTACGGGGAGCGGTTGCGTTCTGGCGAAACGACCCTGGACAAGACGCTGCCCTTCTGGGCGGCCGCGCTCATCGACCGCTATTATCTCTTCCTGCTTCCTATCCTTTTCATTGCGCTGCCCTTGCTCGGACGGAGTTCGCTGCTGGTTGAATTTTACATGCGAAATCAGATCAACCGCTGGTACAAGAAGATCCGGGCCATTGAATTGCAGGCCGATAGCATGTCACTCGACGAGCTTGACGCGACAATCGCCGAATTGAACGAGATGGAATCGAGGGTCCCTGAAGAGGTCAACGTCTCGTTGGGCCACATGCGAAACGTCTATTTCTTACGGTCTCACATTGAGAAGGTGATCGAGTATTTAGAAGCCGATCGGGCAGCTCTGGTAGCGGAACAATCGGCCCAGGAAGAACAGGAACCGACCGATTTTGCCACGACAACGGAAGCAGATTAGACAGATTACCAACCAGGGGTCGCCGCTGCTTCGCAAGCACCGTGAGCCAAACCATTTTCATGGTTTGGCATCATAATCCATTGGCTTCGGGTAGTGTCCCCGCACCTCTTGAGGATCAAACAGGTACCGCCGCTCGTAGACCATCAGCAGCAATATCGTGCCGAACTGGAGCAGTGCCTTGAAGATGGCACTGAACTGGTCCAGGTAGAAGGACATCAGGATCACACCGGTCAGGGAAAGAAGCAGGGCGAGTTTGGCCGCGTGCACACCGCGCAGTTCCTGCCCGCGCAGGATCAAGATCACTCCTGCCAGTGAGATGAGACCCACCAGGGTTTCGAGCAAGACCCTGGCGATTAACCAAAAACCACTCTGCACATCCACCCGTGAGAAGACAGCGGTCTGCCAGATCTGTGCCAGCTCATCATGGACGAGAATCCCGATCACCAGGCTAAGGGCGGTGAGCATCGAACCCGCGATCAGGACCAACAGTGCCATCAGGATTAGCATCCGCATGGGAGCACGGCCGATGCGCAGGGCCAGGTTATCCACAGACGCCTCGAACCTGTGCCAGAGCGAGGGGCGGGCCGGCAACAGTGGGATTTCGGTCTGGCTCAAGTAGCTGTTCAGCGCTTTGGCCAGTCCTGCCACGTGGGGCAATTCGGCCGTCTGCGCGTCCTTGAGCCGCAGCAGTAGCAGCTCCAATTCCCTTTCGTCCAGATTGTTGTCGATCAGTTCTGCCAATCCTTCCAGGGCCCGGTACATCTCCGCCCGGGGATTCGGGTCTCCTTTCCGGCGCACGAAGAGGAACAAGAGGACCATCAGCAAGAACACCGCATAGATCAGTGGGGCAGCTGGGGGATAGAAGTAGTCGTTTGTCCGGGTGATGAACTTGCCTACCTCGTCGATAAACAGGCCGACACCCAGGCCGCTCAACAGGGCACCAAGACGAAGCGCCCATCCATTGGCGAGAATCAGTGGCAGAAGCACGCCAACCAGCAGCAGCAATCCTCCCCAGAGGGCGTGGGCAACATGAAGAACGTCGTTGCCCAACTGGGGAAAGCCGGTCAATTCCAGGAACAGCCGGGTAACCATCACCGAACCGGCAAAGGCTGCCAGGGAGATAAGCAGATAGGTCTCAGCATGGGCTCGCCTGACCGGCGAGCGAATGGCGCCATCTTGTGTCGAGAATATCAATTGACTTTACCTCCGTTTGGAACGGAAACCCTGACCACTTGTCGCCGGCATGAATGGGATAAGGGCAGGGGTAAGTGATCCCTATGGTGCCCGCAATCCCTCGCATTCCGCTGCAACACCGATGACCGTGGACGATCGCCCGACGGTCAACCCGTGCCGACAAGGCTCCTGGACGAAGATTTCGTTGCCTGTTGAGGGAAATTGTGGCAGATCACAAACAAAAACAAAATTAACGCATATTGACCCTTGAAAACTGCGATAGATTATTGTATTATGTGAATAGTCCCACTACCCGTTGGACCTGGGATATCCCGGAGGGTCTGGGTGGACCTTTTCTGCCGGCTTCACCCCCCTCTGCCCTGGATAGTGCCAGGTCCTTATCATGGTTGTTTTTGCCCTGTTCAGTTCCAAGAAGGAGGAAGCTATCGTGTCCAGAAAACTACTGTTGGTGGCAGTTTTAATCCTTGTGATGGTGATTTCCGCCTGTCAGGCGCCTGTGGCTGCGCCTGGCGTCCAAGGACCAGCGGGTCCACAGGGTCCGGCCGGGCCAGCCGGAGCCGACGGCGCTGCCGGTGAACCTGGTCCTGCCGGACCGGCTGGCCCAGCAGGTGCTGCGGCTGAAGGGGAAGCCACAGCAGCTGTCTTTGGCTCCGAATACGTGGGCGCCGAGACTTGTGCCACCTGTCACACTGAAGTGGCTGAAGTATTCAATATGTCCGGCCACCCTTTTAAGCTGAATCCGGTTGTCGACGGGCAGCCTCCTGAGTATCCGTTCACCGAGTTGTCGGAGTTACCTGAGGGATACACATGGGATGATATCAGCTATGTCATAGGCGGGTACAACTGGAAGGCTCGCTTCATGAACCAGGATGGCTTTATCATCACCGATGCACCGGGTGAAACGGGTAATGCAGACTACCTCAACCAGTACAATTATGCAAACCCGGTTGTCGGCAACGAGGCTGGTTGGGTCACCTATCACTCAGGTGAGGAAAACAAGCCCTATGACTGCGGCACCTGCCATACGACAGGATACCGTCCCGAAGGGAACCAGGACGACCTGCCAGGTATTGTCGGTACCTGGTCCGAGCCTGGCATTCACTGCGAGGAGTGCCACGGTCCTGGCAGCCTGCATGCCGACAATCCCTATGGGGTCGCCATGCAAGTCGACCGCGATTCAGAGCAATGTGGAAGTTGCCATTTCCGCGGTGTGCCTGAAACGATTGACGCATCGGGTGGTTTCATCAAACACCATGAGCAGTACGAGGAGTTGTTTCAGAGCAAGCACGTTACCATCGACTGTGTGGTTTGCCATGATCCCCATACCGGCGTGATCCAGTTGCGCAAGGCTGGCGAACAGACTACTCGCACTACCTGCGAGAACTGTCACTTCGATAACGTCGAGGATCAGAACTCCGAGGTACACAAGGCAGTTGAGGTTCAGTGTATCGACTGCCACATGCCGCGTGTAACCAAAAGCGCGGTTGGCAATGCCGAAATGTTCACCGGTGATCTCCGCACCCATCTGATGGCCATCGATCCCAACCAGATTGGGCAGTTCAACGAGGATGGCACCGTTGCGCTGTCGCAGCTGGGCCTGAATTTCGCCTGCCGGCACTGTCACGTGGAGGGTGGATCTGCAACCCCCAAGACGGATGCCGAGTTAAGCGAAAGGGCTGCCGACTATCACGTTATCCAGTAATGCCAAGGGGAACTGAAGGAGGTCAAAAAGGCAGGTAGGACCCATGTCCTACCTGCCTTTCATTTTGGTTGGATAGCACCTTCGTTGGTGCGCTGGCGGCATCTGGTCAGAAAACGATCGGAGTCGGCCTTGAGCGACCCGCGGATTGGATGACGCTCTCCCGGTTCATTGGCTCGTGATCATCTCACCAGTCAAAACTTCCGGTTCCAGTCCTGGCGTCGTTGCGATGGTCAGGGTGCCGTCCGCGGCAATACCAGGGGCGTAGTTTCCGATCCACACGGAATAGATGCCGGGGATCGGATCCAGATTCACAGCCGGATTGAGGTTGTCGGCGCCCTCATGATCATCGCTGCACTCGAATGACCCGTCTGGTGACATGACAACCAGTGTGGAGTCCTGTTCACTTTCGAAGAAAAGTATCAGGTCCTCGCTGGTGCCGGTCCAGTTGAAGCGGAATGAGGGTGCCGCGTCGACATAGCCGGTGCAAAGCTCGTTGTTCAGGTCGATATCAAAGGCAGGAAGTTCGCCGCCGCCTGCCATTTCCTGCCGGAAGGGGGTGAGCTCGGCATCGATGATGGCAATGGCAGATCTGGACTGGGGAGCTGTTTCCGCCTCCAGGACCCTCGAGGGCAGCGGAACACCGAAGGCCGCTCTATTGCTCTGCTGTGGAAGCAAGCGGGCAACATCCAGGTTGGCGGGCGACAGTTCCTGGGTGGAGAAGACCAGGAAGCCTGGCTCCACGGCGTTCTCCTCGTATCCGCCCATGAAGATTGCGTACTTGCCCTCGATAGGATCTTGAAGTTCGATGTAGGGGTCCAGCACGAGCGAATTCAGGTCGTCACTGCACAACAGATCACCGTTGGGGGTCACAACGACCATGGTGGGGTCGCCTGCACTGAGGAAGAAGATGCGCAGTGATTCGACATAATCGTCGCGGGTCCAATCCAGGACCACGTCAGGTCGAACTGGAATGATACCGGCACAGTCCTCGCTCAACTGACTGGCATCGATTCTGGGGCCCTGGCTGACTCCGCTCAACATACTGACCAAGGTGGGATCGAGCCAGACCTTATTCTCACCTCCCAGGGTGACGGTGCCCAGGACCGGGTCGGCCTGAGGATTGAATTCTGCCGGCTGATTGGAAGGGATGGACCCTTCGGGCTGTGTGGAAAATGAGTCGTTGGGCGATTCCGGTACCAGGACAGGCTGTGTGGCACAGGCACTCAACAGGAGGGTGGCTGCGATGAGCAGGAGCAGTGGTGAAAGTCGGCGATGCATGGTGCGATGTCCTCCTTATGATCGGCTCCTATGCGGTGTTCAGCCCAATCGGGATGGCACTGCACGAGCCGTTTTTGATCCTCCCGTCCATGGCTAGCAGCCATGGTTCAATTTACATAATCCGAATCAGTATAACTGTCTGCAACTATCCGCCCCATTATAGGCGATCTTTGCGATTTTTTCAAGTCAGGTGAATTCGCTTCAGTAATTCCAACTGTGCTGCGGAGTCCAGGCTCTGCGTAGCCATTTTCCAAAGAAACTTCCGTTATGTCCTGTTTCTTGTAATACGAATGATCCTGAAACATGAAGGATAACGGAGGAGCCGCTAAGGAGTCGCGGTTATGTCATACTGAGGGTTGCCGAAGCATCTCAAGGTTCCTTGCAGTATGAATGATCCTGAAGATCACGGCACATTCCATATGCAGGGGAGTCGAGGCTGTACGAAGTCCCCATTTTTCTGGGTTAGCCGGGTTGATCTTGCGCAAACCCAGCTGATAAGCCGCCTGGACCCTAACCTGGACAAGCCAGAGGAACGCTGATAACGCAGACCTGAATGAACCGCAGATGACGCTGATGAACGCAGATAATCGCAGATCAATCGAAAAAAGATCAGCGACCTCTGCGCCGAAGGTTTGCGGTACATTCTTGTTAGGTTTGTGGCTGATTTTCTTGCCCAGTGTGCAAGAATCTGACTCGTAAGGCACTACACATCGTCCGAGACTGCGCTCGGAAGATGAGGCCCCTTCGGGGCAGTTTAGCCAGCACAGCGCTTCAATGAGCGCATTATCGACAAAAAGTTGTCGATGTTGATGCCGTAAGCGCCTAAAGGGGGCTGCTTGAGTCCACGAAGGCGGGGCAGCACTGTCTTGCCTTCGCAAGAAGAGTGCCACTCCGCCTTCGGGATTAACGTTTATTTCAGCTCGTGCTTATTTCGGCTGGGGCCCCTGATTAAAGGGAACGACCAGCTGTTGCGTCGCCGATCCGGAAAACTCTCCGTCGACCTTCAGTTGATAGACCATGTCCTGCCCCGCCAGACTCTGGTCAAGGCAATCCTGATAGGGCGATTGGGCGTCGGGTCCGGCCAGCTGCTGGTCGTTGCGGCTCAGCCAGACGGCGGCGATGTCGGACCCTTGATAGGTCCATGACAGGTTGGTGCAGTTGGTCTGTGGTGCGAGTTCGGAGGGCACTGCCGAAAAGCTGGTGATCACCGGTGGCGGCACCGCGGTTGGCGGCTGCGGTGTCGGTGTTGGCGGTTCAGGTGTTGCGGTCGGTGGCACTGCCGTGGCAGTCGGCGGTACCGGTGTCGGCGGTTCCACCGTTGGCTGTACAGGTTCGGGTTCGACCAGGACACTGGCGTCCTGAGTTACCCTGGCACCGACCCGGTTGCTTGCCTCGAGGGTGTAGATCACGTCACCCAACTGGCTCAGACAATCCTGGATCTGCCCCTGCAGGCCTGCATCGTCCTGGACCACATTGCCTGCCCGGTATAGACGGACATGGTCTGTGCCACCGCTGGTGCTCCAGGCGACGAGCACGCACTCGTTGACGTTGATCTTGCTTGGCGTCACCGTGAAGGCGTTGATCACTGGTTGCGGCTCTGAGGTGGGAACAGGCGTGGGGGTAGCCGGCGTATCGACAACGTTCACATTTTTCGTTGCACGGCTGGTACCACCCGTGCCGGTTGCCTCCAGGGCGTAGTTCATCGTGCCGGTGCCGGGTGGGCAGTCCTGGTAGCTGCCGCGGAAGGGTGCGCCGTCCCAGAGGGAGACGTTGTTGCGGCTGATGTTCACCCGATTCACGTTGCCCTGGACATCCCAGCGCAGGGTGGTGCAGTGTCCGACCGCGATTTCCCCAGGATCGGCGCTGAACTGTTTGATATCGGGTGCATTGGCCACCGATTCCACATAGATGGTGATCTGGCGCGTTACAACTGAGCCATCGTTGAGCACGACCCGCAGATAGTAGGTGGTGGTCTGGCTGGGGCATTGCGATGAAGTGCCCTGGCCTGCTACGCCATGGTTTTGCCAGTTCTGTCCGTCGGCATAGAAGTAGACCTCCCGGACGTTGTTGACGCTCCAGGAGAAGGTGACACATTCCCCTTGCTTGATATGGTCGCGATCGACGCTGAAATTGATATCTGCCGTCGGTGTCTGCGTCGGTGCCGGGGTGGGGGTTGCTCCGGACGGTACACGGATACCTACGTAGACCCGCTCGCCGAAGGCCCGCGCCTCGTCGTTGTGCATTTGCCAGAAGCCCTGGTAAATCCCGGGGCGCAGTGGTGCTACCAAGTCGACGTACATGTCGTAGGTCTGGCCGGGTTGCACAACACCCTTGACGGCGGTGTTTTCACCTGCCATGCGGGCGCCAGGCTGGTTGCCATGGTCAAAGCCCATGAAGTAGGAGCTGTCCCAGGTGCAGGTGCCCGAATTGCGCAGCCGCCAGCCCTTCTGGAAGGGTTGGCCAGGATTTATCACCGGGGGATTCTGCATATTGTGGTCATCGTAGTTCAGGTCACTGACATAGGCCGCGCCGGCAACACAATCTGGCCGTGGCGTAGGGGTCGCCGCTTCGGGCGCCGGGGTCGCCGTGGGCGGTACCGGGGTGGGCGAGGGCAGCGGCAGGATGTGATCAGGATGGACAGAGAGATATTCCTGGGCCAGGTCGACAATCAGGCCATCGTTCTTGAGGCTGATCATTGCCTGATTGACGCGCGTGCGCAGGCTGTTCTCACCCTTGGGCATAGCGATAGCGTAGCGTTGACTGTTGAGTCCGCTGGCTGCGACGACGAAACCAGGTTGCTCTGCGGCCACCTGGGCCGGTTGCAGGTCCATCACCAACAGGTCGACTCGTCCTGCTTCCAGGTCGGGAAAACCTTGCTCAATCTGGCCATAGACGAACAAGTTGGTCGGATCCATCAGATCGGTCTCGATCAGTTCATCCTCCAGCCAGTCCTGAAAGACAGAGCCTCGCTGGACGCCGACCTGGTAATCGGCCAGATTGCTAACATCGCTGATCTTACCGATGTTAGCATCCTCGGCCGAGACAAAGGCATCCTGGCTGACAAAATAGATGTGACTGAAGTCGACCTTCATCTCTCGTTTGGGAGTTACGTCGATGGCCGCGATGGCTACGTCGACCTGTTCCAGCAATACAGCATCGAGCAGGCCGGCGAAGGCGATGTCCCTGATCTCCACCTCGACACCCAGCTTGTCTGCGATGGCCCTGATCAGAGCCATGTCGAAGCCGTCAACCCGGTAGTTGTCGTCGTAGTATTCGAATGGCGGGTAGTCGACCGAGGTACCGATGATCATGGTACCGGCCTCCTGAATTCGTTTCCATGCATCCCCGCGCTGCGGAAGCCCCGCTTCTGGCGTTTCATCAGGCAGCACCAGGGTCGGGGTAGGCGTCGGCTCGGCGGCGCTGCCGCAAGCCGACAGCACGAGAGCTACCAGCAGCAGCAACAGGATAGGGGAAAGATGTCGTATCGATTTCATCGTTTTGTGACCTCCTTGGATCATTGGTTTCTTTTACTGGACCGTTGCCATGGCTTCCTGTCCGATAGTGGTGCCTTCACGGTTGCTGGCCTCGATCTCGTAGACATAGGCGCCGGTACTGCCCAGACAGTCCTGCAGCGAGCCGTTGTGCCCGGCGTTGTCCTGCACGGTCGCTCCGTTGCGCCGGATGCGAACGTGTTCGGTGCCTCCGCCCGTGCTCCAGGCCACGGTCACACACTGGTTGACGGAGATCGTCGAAGGTTGCACGGTGAAGTTGTGGATGACTGGCTGTGGTACGGGCGGCGGCACAGGTGTCGGTGTGGGCGGCGCCTGTGGCTGGTAGATGTTTACATTTTGAGTGGCGTGGTTGGTGCCGCCTGGTCCACTGGCTTCCAGCATGTAGGCCTTATCCCCGACCCCGGTTGGACAGTCCTGGAAATTGCCGCGCGTCGGTGCGCCATCCCAGAGAATATCGTTATTGCGTTTGAGCAACACCCTGCTGACGTCGCCCTGGACCTCCCATTGAAGATTGACGCAGGTGCCAACAGGCAGGGAGCCGCCGGGATCGACGGTGAAGCGGGTGATGTTGGGCGCATTGCTCACCGGGTTGACGTAGACTGTGATCTGCCGGGTTTCTACCGAGTTGTCCTGTTTGACCACCCGCAGGTAGTAGGTTGTCGTCTGGTTTGGACAGGCCTGGCGGCTTCCCTGTCCGGCGACGCCGTTGTTCTGCCAATTCTGGCCTTCCGCGTAGAAGTAAACTTCCTTGACGTTGGTCACGTTCCAGGAGAAGGTGACACACTCACCCTGATTGATATTGGTCCGGTCGACCGAGAACTGAAGGTCCGGTGACGGGGTTTGGGTGGCAACAGGTGTGGGTGTTGCCGGGGCAGGCACCTGGATGCCAACCCAGATTCTTTCGCCGAAGGCCTCGTTGAGATCGTTATGCATCTGCCAGATGCCCTGGTAGACACCGGGTCGCAAGGGAGCCACCAGGCTCACCCAGAAGTCGTAGGTGCCACCGGGCGCTACCACGCCATCCACGTTCATCGTCTCGCCGCCCATGCGTGCACCCGCCTGGTTACCATCGGCAAATCGCAGTGTGTACCTGCTATCCCAGGTGCAGGTGCCAGTGTTGCGGACGCGCCAGCCCTTGTTGAAGAGCTGGCCTGGCTGCATCACCGGTGGCGCCGTCATGTTGTGGTCGTCGAAACTCAGGTCCTGCACGAAGCCCATGCTGTCCAGGCAGCGGGGAATCGGCGTGGGCGTCGGGGTTGGTTGATCGGGTACCGGCGTAGGTGTCGGTGGTATCGGTGTTGGCGTGGGAGGGGGCAGGATATCCTTCTCTTCGATGTGAAGGTGCTCCTGGACCAGATCGGCAACCACGCCCTCATTCTGAAGGGTAATCAACGCCTGATTGATTCGGGTGCGCAAGGTGTTCTGCCCTTTGGTCATGGCGATGGCGTAACGTTCCCGGTGGAGTCCCTGGGCCACAATCTCATAGTCGTTGGCAGAGACGGCCAACTGGGCCGGCGGCAAGTCCATGACTAACAGATCCACGCGACCCTCGTCCAGGTCCGGAAACCCCTGCTCGATATCGGAATAAATGAACAGATCGCTCGATGCCATTCGGCCGGTTTCGACCAGGTTTTCCTCCAACCAGTCGTGATAAACCGAACCCTTTTGAACGCCTACCCGATACCCGTGCAGATCTTCCACGGTTGTGATGGGACCGATGCCCGATCCCTGAACGGCTATGAAGGCATCCTCACTGACGAAGTAGATGTGGCTGAAGTCGAACTCTTCTTCTCTCTTGGGCGTTACCGAGATGGCCGCGATTGCGGCGTCGATTTGCCCGACCTGGAGGGCATCTCCCAGTCCATCAAAGGCAATATCCTTGAATTCGATTTCAATGCCGAGGATATCGCTGATTTCCTTCATCAGGGCTGGATCAAAACCGACGACCTGGAATTCCTCATTGTAGTACTCAAAGGGGGGATAATCGACGGATATGCCGACGACCATGGTACCATTTTCCTGGATGCGATCCCACGCATCCTCCGGTTGGCCAGTGGCGCCATCCGGCGGTATCGGCGTATCCGCTGGCTCGCCAGGTTCCACGGGCACCGGCGTATCGACCGGCACCGGCGTCAGCGTGGCGCCGCAAGCAACGAGCAAGAGGGAGGTCAGGATTACCAACAGCAGGACGACAAAACGTTTAGGGGTCATGGGTGATTCTCCTAATAGTTCGCTGTGTTTCGCATACCGGCGGGATCGAGCAGTCAATGGCGGATTTCGGGTCAATCCGACCACGACATTTTACGGCACCTGGCACGGCTTGACAAATCGAGACGTGCGCTGGGCCGAATCATTTTGGTGTGTTCAGAACGGGTTGGGGCGATCGCGCGGCCATGCTGGTGGGCGGGGAGTGGGCGGGGCATAAACCAACGGGGCCGGCCAAAAAAGGCGCGGCCCCGTCGAAAATTTAACGTCAGGCGACGGTGATCGAGTCGTCCAGGTAGACCTCCTGGATCGCCCGAAGCAACTGGGCGCCCTCGGCCATCGGCCGCTGGAAGGCCTTGCGGCCGGAGATCATGCCCATGCCGCCAGCTCGCTTGTTGATCACCGCGGTGCGCACGGCCTGAGCCAGGTCGTTTTCGCCCGATGCGCCGCCGGAGTTGATCAGGCCAATTCGGCCCATGTAGCAGTTGGCCACCTGGTAACGAACCAGGTCGATGGGGTGATCGCTGCTCAGATCGCTGTAGACCTTGGGGTGGGTGCGACCGAAGCCGATTGCATTGTAGCCGCCGGTGTTTTCGGCCTGCTTCTGTTTGATGATGTCCGCCTCGATAGTGACGCCCAGGTGGTTGGCCTGGCCGGTCAGATCAGCAGACAGGTGATAGTCCACGCCATCTTTCTTGAAGGCGGAATTACGCAGATAGGCCCAGAGCACTGTGACCATGCCCAACTGGTGGGCAATTGCAAAGGCCTCGCTGACCTCCTGGATCTGGCGCCGGGAATCCTCGGACCCGAAGTAGATGGTGGCGCCGATGGCGACCGCGCCCAGGTCGAAGGCCTGCTCAATGCTGGCAAACAGATTCTGGTCATGGATGGGAGGATAGGTCAATAGTTCATTGTGGTTGATCTTGACCATGAAAGGAATCTTGTGGGCATACTTGCGGGAAACGGCACCCAACACACCCAGGGTCGAGAATACCCCGTTGCAGCCACCTTCGATGGCAAGCCTGACGATATTCTCCGGGTCGAAGTAGTCGGGATTGGGGGCAAAAGAGGCTGCCGCCGAATGCTCGATGCCCTGGTCCACCGGCAGGAAGGAAAGGTAGCCGGTTCCCGACAGGCCACCGGTGTTGTACAACGTCTGCAGGTTGCGCAGCACTACCGGTGAGCGATCGGTCTGGGAGAAGGACCTGTCGATATAGTCGGGGCCGGGCAGGTGCAAGCGGTCCCTGGAGATCTTGGGGGAATCGAACTCCAGCAGACTGTCTGCCTCGCTACCAAGCAGTTCAGGAATATTTGCTGTCATTATCTATGCTCCTTAATGCGGGCTGCGGGATTCGCAGCTCAATGAATTTGATCTCAGGTGCCCAGAATTGCCCTTATCTCGAGCAGCCGACCTGCGCAACCCAGTTTTTCGCTTTTATGTACGATGAAGTTGGCATACTCGTCCATCATGATAACGCCAGGCTTGCGGAAATCGAACACTTCGGGGTGATCGCGGAAGAACTCTCGATGCACCCGTGTCCAGACCAGGCGCCCGTCGGTATCGATGTTGACCTTGGTAACGCCGAGCGGCACTGCTTTGGCAAACTCGTCTTCATCCACCCCTTTTGCAGAAGGATCGAGCGCGCCGCCGGCGGCATTGATCCGCTCGACTTCCTCCTGGGGAACCGACGACGAGCCATGCATCACCAGGGGGAAGCCGGGAAGCCGTTTCTGGATCTCAGCCACCCGATCGAAGTGAAGCCCCTGGCCACCGCTAAACTTATAAGCGCCGTGGCTGGTGCCGATGGCCACCGCCAGGGAGTCGCAGCCGCTGCGCTTGACGAACTGCTCGGCCTCATCCGGATCGGTCAACATGGCGTTCTTTTCGTCGACCTTGATGTCTTCCTCGACACCGCCCAGCATTCCCAGTTCAGACTCGACGCTAATACCCCTGGCGTGGGCGCGTTCGACAACCCGACGGGTAATGGCGATATTTTCCTCGAAGGGATGGTGGGATGCATCGATCATGACCGAGCTGTAGAAACCGGAGTCTATGCAGTCGTAGCAGGTTTTTTCGTCGCCATGGTCCAGATGAACGGCAAAGATAACCTCCGGATAGATGGCTTCAGCCGCCCGGATGATGGCTTCCAGCATGGTGGGTTGACCGACATAACTGCGCGCACCCCGCGAGATCTGGATGATCATGGGCGCCTCGGCTCGCCTGGCTCCCTCGAAAAGACCCAGGCATTGTTCCATGTTGTTGATGTTGTACGCGCCTATGGCGAACTTTCCGTAGGCGATCTCAAATAGCTCTGCGGTGGTTACGATCACAATGTCTACCTCGACTTCCGCGCGACAAAAACAAGGGGCCGGCATGTTGTACCTGACCCGTTCCAGAAAACACGAAATGAGTATAGCACGGACTGTGGGGGATGTCCAAAAAAACGACGCTTGATCAGGTAGGCAACAGGTAGATAGCGTCGGCCAGGAAGTCTACACCGACCTGACTGTTCGGGGGATAGACCTGAACATGACGGGGGTCGCTTTCGACGGCCACCATGGTCTGGTCAGCCACATCGACCTCGTACTCGACCTGGTCGCCCAGATAGGTAGAGCGCCGAATCGTGCCTATAAACTCACCGTCGTTCTCAACCAGGCGGATAGCGTCGGGCCTGACGACCAGTGTAACGGCCTCGCCGGGCTGGCGGGGCGTGTCCGGCAGGGGCACCTGCAGCTTGCCCTCCAGCGCGCTCAATGAAAGCTTGCCGTCTTCAGTGCCCAGTACGGTGGCGTCCACGAAATTGGCACGGCCAATGAAGTTGGCCACAAATCTGCTGGCTGGCTGCCGATAGATCTGCCAGGGTGGTCCTACCTGTTCAATTTCGCCCAGGTTCATGACCACGATCCGATCGGACAGGGCCATTGCCTCTACCTGGTCGTGGGTAACATAGACCGACGTGATGCCCAATTGCTGCTGGATGCGGCGCAACTCGGTGCGCATCTGCTCGCGCAGCTTGGCGTCCAGGTTGCTCAGCGGCTCGTCCAGTAGCAGCACCTTGGGTTCCATAACGAGGGCCCGGGCCAGAGCGACCCGCTGCTGCTGGCCGCCTGAGAGTTGGTTGGGCGCCCGGTTTTCCAGGCCGGTCAACTCGGTCAGTTCCAGAACCTCGGCAACCCGTCGGTTGATTTCATCGGTGGAGAGCTTGCGAATCTTCAAGCCGTAGGCGATATTTTCGTAGACGCTCAGATGGGGGAAGATGGCATAGGACTGGAAAACCATCGACATCTGCCTTTTGTCGGGGGGCAATGGGGCTACGTCTGAGCCGTCAAGAATGATCTCGCCTTCGGTGGGGAACTCGAACCCTGCAATGAGTCGCAGGGTTGTCGTCTTTCCACAGCCGCTGGGGCCGAGCAAGGTGATAAACTCACCCTGTTCGATGTCCAGATTGGCATGGTCGACAGCGACAACTTCACCACTGCCGCCGCGGGCGGGGAAAATCTTGACCAAATTTCGGAGTGATAGATAGCTCATGGGACTATGCTCGAGATTCCTATTCGGAAGAGAGCTGGCGGTCGACGCCGCCAATCTCCTGAAGATCGATATCCAGGTCAGAGCTGTAGGCCCGGTCCATGATGAGGTAGAACAGGCCGATGGCAATCAATACGATGAAAATCACGATCATGGCGTAGGCGGTTGCGATATTGAGGCCACCCTGCTCAACCTCACTGAGAATCTGCACGGTGAGGATGCGCCATTTTGGTGTGGTCAAAAAGATGATAGCACTGAGTGATGTCATGTGCCGTGCGAAGGCGAAGATCAGCCCGGCCAGGAAGGCAGGAGCGATCAGGGGCAGGGTGACTCGCCGAAAGGTAACCTGCGAGTCGGCGCCCAGGGAGGTCGAGGCCTCCTCGATGGCGGGATCGATCTGCTGGAGCGATGCCACACCAGCGCGCAGGGAGGCAGGCATGCTGCGCACCGCGTAGGCGGCGATGATGATGTACGATGTCCCTACCAGGGCCAGGGGTGCGCCGGCAAAGATCAGCATGGTGCTGATTGCAAGTAACAGTGCTGAGAACAGGGCCTGGCGTCCAGGCAGCACGCGACTCATCACATAGCCGCCGATTGCCATCAGCAACAGTCCATGTAGTGGCAGCGGTACCTGGGTGAAGACGTCGATCCAATCGGCGATACTGGTGACCAGGTCGGCAGCTTTACCGCCAAGAGAACGGCCCCAGGAAGACAACGCACTGGCTGGAAAGGTGCCAACCACATAAAGAAACAGGCCGATACCGACAACCAGGAGCAACAGGACCACTGCCCGGCGATGCTTGGGCAGCACGCTGAACCAGGCCACTATCAACAACAGGATACCGAGGATCAGGGCTGCGATGGCTACATACCACTCACCGGCCCATCCGGTCAGGAATCGGCCCAGGGCTAACCCGGGAACCACACCGAGGGCCAGCGCAATCACTTTTGCTGATCCAGGGGTATTCAGGTTGCTCATCAGGTAATAGAGGAATGCCAGGAAAACGAGAACCAGGGCTGCAAGGGGTGGGCTGATGAAGGCAATGATGAAGCCAATACCCAGGATCGTGCCCGGAACGGCGGCACCCAGATTCGATGTGAAGTCGAGGGCTTCTTTTCCGGAGAACTGGCGGCGCACCACCAGGAAGGCAACGATCATGCCCAAAACACCGGCAATTGGCGTGGCTACCGCCGAGAGGAAGGTTGTGTCCAGAATGGCTTCAAACCCCCGGTCGAATGCAATGCGGTAGTTCTCCAGTGTGAGCGAGTAGTCGACGCCCCAAAGGCGGGTGAATGATCCCAGGGCTATTGTTGCATAGAGAACTGCTACCAGGATCAACGCAAGGGTCGTCAGGATCACGAAGGGCCAGCGAATGTACCAGGCGTCAATCTGCAGCTGACCGCCCGTCGGCTTCCCGGTCACGGAGACGTAGGAGCGGCGGCTGACCCAATAACGCTGAACGATGAATACGGTGAGGGTCGGAATCAGCAATACCAACGAGAGAGCAGCGGCCTTTTGCTGATTATATTCGCCGTTGACTGCCAGGAAGATCTCGGTGGAGAGGACATTCCTGGTGCCGGTGAGCAGCAGCGGGTTGCCCAGATCAGCCAACGATTCGACAAAGAGCAGTAAGAAGGATCCGGCAAAACCGGGAATCAGCAGGGGCAAGGTCACGGTGCGCAGGATGTGCAGCTTGCCGGCTCCCAGGCTCTGGGCTGCCTCCTCCATGGAGGGATCCAGTCGTTCCAGCATGGCGCGAATGATCAGATAGGCCACGGGGAAAAAGGTAATGACCTGGACGAAGACCAGTCCATCGAGCCCGTAGATATCATTGACACCCAGGGTGAATTCGATCCCCAGTATATCTCTTGTGACCAATCCGCCGCGACCGAACAGCAGGATGACGGCAATGGCAATGGCGAAGGGTGGAGAGATGGTGGGGATCAAGGAGAGTGCATGGGAGACGCGAGTAAAAGGGTAGTCGCAGCGTACCAGGGTGAATGCCACAATGAAACCGAGCAATGTGCCACCTGTGGCCGTGGCCAGGCCCATGATCATGGTGTCGCGTACGGTGTTCCAGTTGTGTCGGGAAAAATAGGGATCAATGTAGCGGCCGAAGTATTCGAGGGAGACCCTGGTTGTGCCGAATTCGAAGAAACCCTGCACGACGACCCGCAGCAAGGGCCAAACGATAAAGAGAAACACAAAGGCTGTACTGATCAGCAGGCCGACCATCAATACAGGATCGCGGCCGATCTGCTGGATCTCCCGATAGCGTTGTTTCAGCGACTCGCGCCAGTTTGATGTCATGGGGCGAAAAGAAGTGCTGGCGAATGGCGAAAGGGCAACAGGGCAACAGGGCGAATCAGCGCCTGGCGCACCATGTCACAATAGTTGAGAAAAGTGCGACGTACCATTTATCACGTTATCACGGCATCGCGGTGCTGGTCCGATAGGAAATGGCGGGAGCGCAGTACTGCGCTCCCGCCATCCCTGTCGTCGATTGATTACTCTTTCAGATCCGCAGCGCCGGCGATCTCGTTGGTGAAGCGATCTACGAACTCCTTCTTGTGCTCGCCGCACCACACAAAGTCATAGTCAATCAGGTTGACCTCGAGCAGCTCCGGCATCGGAGGTGTTGCGCCCTTGACCGTAGGTGCCTGGTAAGCGCCATACTTGGGGCCAATTTCCTGTGTTGCAGGTTCGAGGGCCCAGTCGTACCACTTCTTGGCATTCTCCAGATTCTTGGCACCCTTGACGATACCCATGCCGCCGACCTCGTAACCGGTACCCTCTTCAGGGAAGGAAAGCACCAGAGGCAGGCCATCCTCGATCCGTTTCACGATATCGTGGGAGAAAACAATGCCCACCGCGGCCTCTCCGCCACCGACGAAACTGGCTGGCGCCGAGCCACTCTTGGTAAACTGGTTGACCTGGCCGGCATAGTCCCTCAGGAACTCCCAGCCTTCCTCTTCACCCTTGACCTGCAGGATCGTGCAGAGGGCGGTGTAGGAGGTGCCCGAGCTGGAGGGGTGGGCAACCATCAGTTGGCCTGCAAGTTCCTCTGCCAGGAGGTCGTCCCAGGCATTCGGTGCTTCCATGTCAGGATTCTCTTCCAGCCACTCGCTGTTGGTGGCGAAACCGAGAGAACCAACATAGATGCCGGCCCATTGATTTTCGGAGCTCAACATCAGGTCCTTGTTGACGATATTGGCATGATTGGGGCTGTCGTAGGTTTCCAGCAAATCCTCGGCCGAAGCTGCGATAAAGCTATCGATGGGGCCACCCCACCAGATGTCGAACTGGGGGTTTTCCTTTTCGTTGCGCAGGCGGGTCAGGCTTTCACCGCTGGACATGCGTACCCACTCCACGTTGATATCGGGATGGGCAGCTTCGAACTCACCCTCCATGCCCTCGCACCATTCCACCTGGGGGGTGCAAAGCAGGTTCAGCGTGTTGCTGGATGACTGTTGTGGGGCTCCAGGGGGTGGCGGGGGCACACAGGCCATGAGCAGAATCCCGGCAGCCACCAAAATGGCCATCAGGATCAAGGTGCGTTTGGTGAACATTTTTTCCTCCTTGAAGAAACGATCGGATACTGGTGTGAATTGGGGTTGGACAAGATAAGTCTCTGGTTTCTTCAGCGGGTGCAGAGGTACTGTCTTGACGAAGAAACCGGTGACCACGTGTTATTATACGGTTAACAATTGGTTAAAGCAAGTCCGCTTGCAACTGCTCAGGCATAAGCTGCAACGCACTTGCTCGTATGACTCCAAGTGGTTATTTTCGGCTTGACATTCAAGTCGACTGGATTTTCTACACCAAGTGCGTCGCACCTGAGAAGTTTCGTTCGTTTCAGTCCAACGGCGTGACGACGCCGGTCGATCCGTCAACCCTGATCCGCTGGCCTGTTTGCAGGCGACTGGTCGCCCGGTGAACGCCCACTACGGCGGGGATACCATATTCGCGGGCCACCACCGAGCCGTGGGTCATCAACCCCCCGACCTCCATGACCAGCCCCCCGGCCACCAGAAACAGGGGAGTCCAGGCCGGGTCGGTGCCGGGACAGACCAGGATTTCCCCCGGGAGCAGCATGGTCTCATGGGGATCGAATACCACCCGAACGATGCCCTCGACGATTCCCGGGGAGACCGGTGTGCCCGTGATGCTACCCTCGCCATCCTGGTCCTGCGCGGCAGCGATACCCTCGTAGAACGCTGTGCCATCGCTGAGCAATAGCCGGGGAACCTGGGCTCTCATCGTTTCCCGCTCGTAACGGGCGCGGCGTTCGGCGACCAGAGCCTTCCAGTCACGGTCCTGGTTGGCCGCCAACGCCTGGAGTTCCCGATATCGCAGGAAAAACAGGTCTTCAGCCCGATTCAGGACCCCGGCGGCAACCAGTTCGTTGCCACTTTCCAGGACGCCTTCACGCACGACGCCCATCAGCCGGATGATGGCGAATTTCGGATATTCCCTGAGTCCAGCCAACGCGCGCATGCGGGTGGCGAAGAAGCGGGCCAATCTGGCTTTGAAGGGATTCCTGATCCCGCGGACAATCCGGTCGATGGACTGGTGGGCTGCCCAGTCTGCCCGCCGGAACACCGCATCGGGCGCGAACGTTGGGTCGTCGATCTGAACGTAGGACTGAATCACCTGCATGATTTGGGCCGGCTTCCCGCGCCAGCGGGGCCGTCCAAGGTCGATCTCCGCCACGCCTCGCATGCCGTAGCGGTCCATAAAGGCGGCAATGGCTGCCTGAGCCGCGAGGGGCAAGCTGCCCGCGGCGTAGTCCTCAGCCAGCGTTTTAGCATCGTCGGCCGCGAAACGCGCGCTGCTTGGCGGGTCGGCCTGGATCACCTGGGCCACGGTCCATAACACCAGGTCCATTTCGGTGGTGACGTTGTGGGGCAGGCCCCGGGCAGCTTCCAGAGCCAATTGGTCGCTGCCGAACTGATTGCTCACCAAACGGCGAAGCTGAAAGAAGGATGCCATGCCCGCTGCCAGATTGGGAAAGATTATCGGAGCCAGCGTGTCGGGGAAAAATGAATTCAGGTTGTCCCAGACGGCCAACCGGTCGGCCAGCGTACCTGCCGCTCTCATGCGCGTCTGGGCGTCGATCAGCCCGGCCTCAGCTGCCCTGGTAGCGGCCTGGCGCTGTTCATCGGGGTGGCGCATGGCCCGAATGAACAGGGCGATCATTGCACGGTTTCCGGATAGCTGGCGGACCGCCCTGAGGCCAAGCCCCCGGCGGGTCGGCGCCAACTGGGGATGGTCCCACAGGGAATCCAGGGCCTGGCGCGCGGCAGGATCGATGTAGCCCAGGAAGCTGCGCGCCAGCCGGCGGAAAAGGGCGTGCCGCATGGCCGGGGTGAAGTTCACCCACAGGCGCTCACCTGCCACCTGGACCTCGCGCTGGGATTCCAGTTCAAGATGGCGGCCAAAGAGCTGCGCCAGAGAAAGCAGGACCAGCCGCAGGGTATCCTGCCCCAGTGGCGTGAAAGGGTCGAGCATCCCCTGCACGTGGCCCAGCGAAAACATGACCTGAAGCGGCTCCGGTGGCATGCCATCCGGCAGGGGAAAAAGCGAGGTGATGGCCCTGGATTGCAGCAGGATCAGTTGATCATCGGCCCAGGCCCACTCGATATCCTGGGGAACACCGGCATAGAGCTCTTGTGTTATCTGCTGACCCAGGCGTGCCAGCTCCACGATTGCGGCATCGGGCAGGGCCTGCCGGTTGCCGTCGATGGCAGTGGTGATGGTACCGCCACCTTCCTTGCCCCGGATCGTCACAGCCTTGGCGCCAGGGGTTTTTGCCAGGATCGCGCTCGTGCTGTTATCGACGATGTAGTTGTCCGGTTCCACCTGCCCGCTGACCAAAGCTTCTCCCAGGCCCAGGACCGCATCGATGACCGTTTCGGTGCGTTTGCCAGTGAGGGGATTGGCGGTGAACAGGACTCCCGATGCCTCGCTCTCGATCATATGTTGAATGATCACCGCCAGTGCCACATCCTCTTGCGGAATGGCGTTGCGTTGCCGGTAGGCGATGGCGCGGGCGGTCCAGAGGCTGCTCCAGCAGTCGACCAGGGCTTTTTCCAGGGCCTGCTCTCCCACCACGTTCAGGAAGGTATCTTGCTGTCCGGCAAAGCTCATGTCGGGCAGGTCTTCGGCGGTAGCAGAGGAGCGAACAGCCACCGCGGGCTTGCCCAGATTAGCGTAGGCGTCGCTCAGCGCCCTGCGCAACGAGGGGCATAGTTGGCCGGCGGCGAAACAGGCGCGGATGGCCCGGGAGGCCTCCTGCAAAGCGGCCGGGTCTTTCATATTGGTCGCGGCCAGCGCCTCCATGATCGGGCCTTGCAGGGCATTGTCCTCCACAAAAGCGCGATAGGCGTCTGTTGCGACGATGAAACCACCCGGCACGGGCAGGCCGGTTCGGGACATGAGGGACAGATTGATCCCCTTGCCGCCGGCATTGGTCAGGGTGATGGTATCAGAGTCGATGGGTAGAATGTGCACTGGATAACTCCGGGTAGACAATGAAACAAGGAAACAAGTAGACAAGTAGACAAGTAGACAAGGAAACAAGTAGACAAGGAAACAAGTAGACAAGTAGACAAGTAGACAAGTAGACAAGTAGACAAGGAAACAAGTAGACAAGGAAACAAGTAGACAAGTATGGATCCCCGCGTACCTCCTGGTACATCTACTACCTCTCGGTCCGCCTGCTAGCTCACGCACCGCCCGCTGGCGTCGTGCCTCGCGGCGGCCTACTCAGGATGCGCGTGTCCCGTTGGGACGGCCAGGGACAAATCAGTCGGCATCCTGAGCAGGTCACGAGCTTGCGAGGGACCGTGTCGAAGGGTGGCGACTTACCTCGTACCAGTACACTTCGGGCTAAATAACTATGCAGTTATCAAGGTCCTTCACTAGAGTTAGGGACGGTCTTTAACTGTATGTTTATCTACGCCAAGCTGTACTAACTAGCTTGCTAGCTCACGCACCGCCTGCTGGCGTGGCGTGCTGGCGTGCCGTGGTGTGCGCTCCTCCGAAGGACTCCGGATGGCCGCAGGACCGGAAGGAGCGGGCGCAAGCAGGGCGGGAGTCCAG